>CAXMTB010000013.1:1012-35946 GCA_964195835.1 uncultured Nitrospinaceae bacterium
TGGTGATGATCGTTTTGGGCGGTTTGCTCCTGTCTGCATTACTGCTGATGTTAAAATATACAGGAATGAACTGGTGGATTTGGGCGTGGGCTGTTTTTTTGTGTTTTCAATTGCTTGTGACTATCCTTTATCCTACTGTTATTGCGCCGCTTTTTAACAAATTCACACCCTTTGAAAAGAGCAATCTAAAGGCCGACATTGAGCAACTCGCAAAAAAAGAAGGCATCGAGATTGAGGGGATATATCAGATGGACGCGACTCGGAGAACCCGACATACCAATGCATATTTTTCAGGACTCGGAAAAGCCAAGCGGATTGTCCTGTTTGATTCTTTGATTCAATCTCACAGTCAAGAGGAAGTTCTGTCGATTCTGGCACATGAAATCGGACATCTGAAAAGAAATCATATTAAAAAACAACTGGTTATAAGCAGCATTGTGTCACTGTTTCTTTTTTTTATGGCATCAAAACTGATAACATGTCGTGTGATGTATGAAAGTTTTGGCTTTTCAAACACCCCGTATTATGTGGGCCTTTTTTTAGTTGGAATCTTGTGGGAACCTGTGAGCTTTTTCCTATCACCTTTTGGGATGGCAATTTCCAGAAAATTTGAGAGGGAAGCGGATTATTATTCCATCGAGATTATTAAGCGCGCAAAACCCCTTTCCACAGCGCTGAAGAAAATGGCGAAAGAAAATCTTTCAAACCTCAGACCGCATCCGCTGTATGTTTTTTTCAACTATTCTCATCCGCCATTGCTTGAAAGGATCGAGTACCTTGAAGCACATGAAATGTTTTGATATCGATAACAGGGTACGGGATAGAAATGTGCGTGGACAATGATGTAGGGGTATTGTTCCCTGGTCAGGGCAGAAGACCAGGGAACATGAGAACTTAAATCTGATTATGTCTCTTCCACAGTAATTGCGCCGGGTTCACAAACTTCAACACAACTTTCACAGCCCAAACATTCATCCGCATTTACAGGGACGGATTTGTCATCCTCCATCTCAAACACTTCAACAGGACAGACATCCACACACTCTTCACAACCTTCACATTTTTCTGCATCAACAGTAGGAATAAAAGCCATTTTAAAAGCCTCCTTTTTCACAATTAAGTTAGGTCACGGCAAAAACATTACCGATCATCCGTTATCGGAAAAAATCCATATACCAATTGATTCAGTGAGTCAAGCCTTGTTATGTATTTTTTTAACTTTTAAGAAATAACTGATATTATTCTTTGAAATGTTCTATGGCTTGGTTGTTGACCGTTATGGTATCATTCGGATTCAGGAGATCGGATAATTGAGTGCGAATTGAATCGGGTCGATATGGCTGAGGAGTTCAGAAAGAACAGGAAGTATAAGATCCTTAACCTTAAACTGATGTTCAAAAACGATTAAGAATGAGCGCTGTTGGATTTATAAGGAGCTTCCATTTTGGACTTGAAATTGTAACACTCAGGGCAGGTGATGGAATACTTTTCAGGTGAACACTTGACTAAAATACCACCCTGTAAACCATACCCTCCTGAAGTGGGTTTTATCTCAACGATCACCTTACGCCCACATTTCGAACATTTACCATTTATTGTGATTGTCGATTTCTCGGGGATAGCTTCAAATACTTTTCTTAACACTTCTATCATTGACGGCCACCTCTCTTAGTTGTTGACAATACTATTTAAGATTGCTCGTTGTTTGGGGTTCTTGATTTTTGTCTCCTATCCACCCAGCTTCTTCTTTCCTTGCCGGATCTACGCTCAGGGATATACATGGTGTAAGTAAATTGTCGACGGTCAATCCCTAAACGCCGACCGCCGTTATCTCTATTAAATACGGTCATAATTTAATAAATTTATAGATATGTTTTAACGACTCAAAAACCTGAAAAGAAAAGGAGTTGATGATGTTTTTAACTCCAGACAGCTCGTTTTATCTGAGATTTTATGTCCTAAAGCCATTTGTTTTGATATTCGATAAATTACAACCGCAAAACTAAGTTTGTCTGGTATGAAATAACATACCGGGATATAAACTTTATCTTGATGAATTTTCAGTTTTGGATTTCTTTTAGCACTTCTAGTATTTTAATCCATAGGTTTCTAATTTTATTATGTCAAGTAGAATTATGTATAACTTATATATAATTCTATTGAATTAGAATATATTGTAGTTCATTAAAATAAATTACTACATATTGTGCATTCTCAAATCAATAAACTGAATAAAATCGGTTTGTTCTGTTGTAATCTAAGTTTAAGTACCTCTAAATTTGAATTCGACGCTGTTTGTTGGAGCGCAGCGGAGATCCCGTCTCAACGAGGCAGCGGGGATGAATTATCTTAAACCTTCTTCAATCAAGTTCCTTAAAAATTCTCATTAATTTTCATGCAAGATTCAGGAATTAAAATGGGGGGTAGGCATTTTAGCCCCCAGGCGGAGGGTTTACCCGCCTTCGGAGGGTTTACTTGCGGGAGCGTTATAAAATCGTTGCACGATTTTATTTGGATTGGAATATTTTACCTGTTTAAAAACAGCTAAGGATAATAGGGATACAGGTGCCGATAGTAGGGATATGGATAATACCATGGGTCGTAGTAGGGCCTGAGATAATCTTCTTCTTTCGGCCACAGGTGAATTTCACGACTTTCAATTTTGAGATAGGGTTGGGCAAAATGGTCAACTTTTTCGACTACCGTGCCGACGATTGTGCCTGCTACGGTCACCTTACGGTCTTTGCTATAAATTTCCGGGTCTAAAAAGCCTTTGTGCGAGATGATGAATCTCCCTTCTGAATCATCTCTGGATTTGGGAGTTTCTCCAAATCCCAAGGGGACTTGGAGGATTTTAATGGACGATTTGTCAGCCAAATTCTGAGTCTCCAGTATGTAGCCTCCCAGAATCACGGTATTTCCTATATATTTATCGGTTTTCTGAACAAGTATTTTAAAGTTAACAGGCGCCATTGATTCTTTTCGGATCTGCTGAGAAATGACCGAACAAGACATGACAAAAAACGGCATGAGAAATGCCAGCCATGCAGCCTTAAAAACATTCATACAGACCCCTTTCCCTGGCTAAGATTCAATAGACATCAATTGAGACCCTCATATCGAGCATTAAAGGTTTTGCTATGGGGTCTCAAGTAATGGATGACTGTCGTCGATAATGTTGTGGATCAATTTATCATTGATTCTTTTTACCACATTGTCAGATGAATTTACAACAATTCTTAAGGAACCCAATCAAAAGGTAAAGCTTTGGTAAAGATTGAAATTAGGAAAGAGGCGTCGGGCCAATCTGTTTCTTTGATAGGTTTGATTTATGGTAAAGCGATACGACCGGCTTCACCCTTTCTATCTATTTGAGGGGTCGGGGAGTTTTTGTTGTAAACCTTTATATATCAGCGGAATGGATATTTTTTTTAAAAAGCGTGTACTGTTTGAGTGGTTTAGGGATCGTTAGAAAGAACAGACGCTTACCGAAATATTTCAACAGTAAGGAAGTGTTTATTCTAATTTGAACACATTGTTTTTATATTGAAATCTGTTTTTTCTTTACGATCCTTTAACCACGAGTTTACACGGTTTTTAAAAATAATTATCCATGGAGCGATTTAACAAATAAAAACACCCCGACGCCTGATCTATTTTTTTATGAAGAGGTACGCTGCGAGAGCGACGAGTACAAGAGCGAAGATTTTCTTAAAATGTGCGGTAGAAACGTGTTCAACCAGTCTGGCTCCAATCTGTGCGCCAATGATCCCCCCCACACCAAGGAGGATGCCGATTTTATAGTCGACATTTGCGAACTTATTGTGCGCAATCAAGGCAGATATTGAGATGACGAGAATCGCAAGAAATGACGTTCCCACCGCCTTTTGTGCGGGGTATCCCATAAAAAGGAGTATTGGAACCATCAAAAAGCCGCCTCCCAATCCAGTAAACGACGCACCGATTCCCACAAGAACGCCACTGGCCAACATTATAATTGTTTGAATACTCATGAAACTATGTCCTTTGTTGATTTTCTATTTGTTTTAACGTGTTGGCTCAAATTTTGTGCTCTTTATTTTAAACAACTCCAATAAAGCGCAATAGCCTGTCGAGTTATGATTATTCGTGGGTCAAACCATGCTTGGCCATACGTGAAACCACCAAATGATGAAACGGTCTAATGAGAT
Source organism: uncultured Nitrospinaceae bacterium (assembly GCA_964195835.1). Taxonomy (GTDB): domain Bacteria; phylum Desulfobacterota; class Desulfobacteria; order Desulfobacterales; family UBA11574; genus UBA11574. The sequence goes on from CAXMTB010000013.1 coordinate 5,203, forward strand.
TAAAATAAACCGGCCCTGTCCAATGTTTATAGTATACGGTTGTCATAACATGGAAACGATTAACAGAATTGTTTAAAGGTTCTCTGACAATGCCAAAATAGGCCTTTAAATGTTTGTCATCAGGAGTTTCTGAAATCCAAAATAGGTCCTCTTTAGCGCTTTTGACCGTAAAGAAGGTTACATTTTTACCTGGAGTAAATGAAACCTCTTCAGGTTGTAGATTCGGTAATTCTTCCGGCTTTTCATGTTTGACCAGACCAAGAATTCCTGCAAGCAGCTTGCGAATACGATAAAGCTGAACGATCCACCATGGGTAGTATGACAACATAGATGCGATAAATTGACGTAATGTTTTCTGTCCTTCGAATACTTTCACATCTATACAATCGGCGTTTTTAAAATACGTTTCTAACGCTTTAAATTTTAGTATATATTTCATCTTTATCCATATTTTGCACTATCGGCAATGTATATTATACGGGTTATACTTGTTCTTCCAATATGTCTTTGAGATGATGCTGCAAGTGACGCAAGTAGTCCCTTACAACAAACTCCAGTGTGACGGGTTCCTCTTTTCCGATGTTACATGGTGAAGATTCAGCATACCCTGGAATGCATTCTATAATATGACTCAAATGGTTGTTGTATGCAGACCAAAGTGTGACCAAAAAAGACCAAGACATTTCATTGTAGCGCTGAATTCGAACCCATTCATCTTGATCATATGTTGGAAACTGGACAGCAACTTTGTTCACAGCCCTTACAAACCGCTGGTGATTGTTGGCGGCCGAGTCGATTAAGTGTCCGAGTATTTCTTTTTTCGACCACTTGTGTGGATCGGGTTTGAACCCCATTTCATCATGATTCATGCGAGATAATTGAGGTTCGATCTTTGAAATAAGGGATCGAATTTGCCGGGCAATATCTTTCATTTCAGGTTTCCTTCAGGGCATAAAAGTGATAAGTGAGAATCCTGGTTATACGATATGAAGAATCAAGATAGTTCAATATTTCGGGATTACCGATAGCATATTATCGAGTACGGAAATTAAGGCAAGGCCAACTCTTTGGATCACATATAACCGTGTCGTGCACCGGCGCATCTGACAATGGATTCAAGTTTGTCGTTTCGATAGCATGCCATGACTGGAATTGAACGTTCGTCGGACGTTCTTTTCAATTTGTGGAGATACTCTACGGTAGCCTCTATAACTTCTTTTTCCAGTTGAAAACGGGCTGCAAACTCCTCAACTGCAAACTTTCCCCAGTCTTTCATGATCTCTTCAACTTGCTCAACCGTAGGCAGTTTTTTGGTTGCAAAATCAGACATATTTTATACCTTCAGATCGCTATAAATTTTTAATTTTTTTTTCAAAACGTGAGTTGATACTACCACTATCCAAATATAGACTGTATTGCAAATATTATATAAAGGTGATTATAAACAAGTCCAATTTTTAATAATTGTCAAATCATCTTCATCAAACGAGGCAAGCGAAGTGCAGCCGCGACCAAAGGGAGGCCCAGAGACCGGGTGTGCATGTAATTTGGAATTCAGTGAAGTTTAAGCGTCGAAACGGTAACCTTGAAAAATCATGCCTCGACCATAAACACTATCTGTGGTAATAGAAAGTCATCTAACAATTATACACCCTACTTTAAGTATTTGAATGAGACGAGAAAATAGCCCATCGCCGAGGATTACAGGATTTTTCCATCAAATATTTCGTTCAATTTTCCCTGATCCACTTATTCCAAAATCTGATCAGGAGCGCAAGCGCTACCTGTTAAAGAATCTCATTCTGCATTTTAGACCCCCGACTGTTCCGGAAAAAACGCTGAAATTTTCTCTAACATGGGGGTTAGGCGGAATGGCTGCCGTGCTCATATTTTTACAGCTTGGAACGGGCCTGTTGCTGAAGTTTGTTTATGTACCAACGCCTTTGGGCGCCTATAAATCGATCCTGGTGTTAAGCAACGAGGTGGTGTTCGGACAGCTGATTCGCAACATACACCATTGGAGTGCCAACTTTCTGGTGCTGATCGTGTTTCTGCACATGCTGCGGGTATTTTTCACCGGTGCCTTTCATCCGCCACGACAATTTACCTGGATTATCGGTTTGGGGTTGTTTTGCCTGGTGTTAACCGCCAATTTTACCGGCTATTTGTTGCCCTACGATCAACTGGCTTACTGGGCGGTGACGGTTTCCACCGGTATGCTGGAATACATCCCTGCCGTTGGTTACCGATTGCAAGAAATAATTCGCGGCGGTAACGAAATTGGTCCGGCTACGCTAAACATATTTTTTGCCATACATACGGCTATCGTTCCGGTGGGCCTGATCATACTGATGGCCTTTCACTTTTGGAGAATCCGAAAATCGGGCGGCCTGGTTATTCCCAGATCACCGGGCGGAAAGATTGAAGAAAAACCGATTCGAGTGCCGACTCTGCCTCATCTACTTCTCCGTGAATTAGTGGTGGCTTTGGCGCTTATCGCTGTTGTGATGGTGGTGTCGGTTTTTTATGATGTCCCTTTAGGAGATTCAGCAAATCCCGGATTGAGCCCCAATCCTACCAAAGCACCATGGTATTTTTCCGGGCTTCAAGAACTCCTGCTTCACCTTCATCCGTTGTTTACGGTGTTTATCATTCCATTGGTTTTGGTTGTCGCATTGATGGGAATACCCTATTTGAAATACGACACCAATACCGAGGGCATCTGGTTTGCTTCTATAAAAGGGCGGAGTATGGCCTTGATTGCCGGTCTTATCGCAATAGTCGCCGCGCCCATAGGAATTCTGGTGGACGAGTATCTTATCGATTTTATTGGCGGGCTGAACGGTGTTCCGGCTTTTTTCGGCAACGGCCTTATTCCGTTTGCACTCATTTTTTTCGGATGTGCAGGATTTTACATTCTGATAAAACACCGGTATTCCGCGACGAACAATGAAGCTACCCAGGCGCTTTTTGTTCTTATTTTGGTCGTATTTCTCATATTGACGATCACCGGAATATGGTTCAGAGGACCGGGAATGAAGTTAACATGGCTGTGGAGGTTGTAACGTCGATAAACCATATGAAAAAAGAAAAAGATAGAATATCCAAATCAGACCATAAAAAAGAGAGGGGAAAGACGAAGGAAGGGACTTCTCGTCGATCTTTTTTCTCCATACTTTGGATCGGTTTAGGGATTGTTGCCCTTATCGAATTTGTTGGCGTCGTGACCGTCTTTCTCCTTCCCCGAAAAAAAAGTGTAAAAGCCGGTGATTATGCGACCATTATCGACGCCGGCCCGGTGGATAAGTTCCCCAAAGAATCCGTAACAGCCTTTATCAGAGGCAAGTTTTACCTGTGCAGATTGGAAGATGGTGGTTTTCTGGCTGTTTCCCGTAAGTGTACCCACCTCGGGTGTACCGTTCCCTGGTCGGATAAAGATAAGAAATTTGTCTGCCCCTGCCACGCTTCGGCATTTGATATCAAGGGAGAGGTGATCAGCCCGCCTGCTCCGCGTGCTTTGGATGTTTATCACCTGTATATCGAGAACAACATCGTTAAAGTGGACACCGGTAAACGGAGCAAACGTAGTGGTTTTCGCACTGACCAGGTCGTGTACGCTAAAAAGGCTTAAATATGAAGAAATGGAAGATCACCGGTGTTGTTGCAACTGTCGTTATTGTTCTTTCAATACCCTTTTATCTTCTGAAACATAAGTATATCTTTTTGGGTTCAGATGGTGTTCAACCGAAGCCGGCAGCTATTTTTGTCGGTACACAAAAGTGCATGGACTGCCACAAAAGAGAATACGACAAATGGCAGGATTCTCACCACGACCACGCCATGGAGGTTGCCGATAAGAACACCGTTTTAGGAGATTTTGACAATGCTGTTTTTGAAAATCATGGAATCACTTCTCGCTTTTATCAAAAGGACGACAGGTTTTTTGTTCACACAAAGGGGCCAAACGGTAAGATGAGTGACTTCGAAGTCACCCATACCTTTGGATGGTATCCGCTTCAACAGTACCTTGTTCCCTTTCAAGGCGGGAATTTGCAATGCCTTCCTCTTGCCTGGGATGTCAGAGAAAAAAAGTGGTATCACCTTTACCCAAAGGAACCTCCTGATCCAAAGGATTGGTTATACTGGACCAATGCCGGTCAGAACTGGAACGGCATGTGTGCTGAGTGTCATTCCACCAATTTAAAGAAAAACTATGACTTGGAAACCAATACCTATCAGACCACCTGGTCGGATATCGACGTGGGGTGTGAAGCGTGTCACGGGCCGGGGTCTCGTCATGTGGCGTGGGCACAGATGCCGGATATGGCCCGGCCCCAAGTGGAGAACTATGAATTGGTGGTAAGAACCTCCGGAATCAACTCACGTAAACTGGTGGAACTTTGTGCGCCGTGTCACTCGCGTCGGGCGGCACTCGGAGATTACACTCACGCAGAACCCGACTTTCTGGACAGCATGCTGCCCAGTCTGCTTGCAGAAAATTTGTATTTTGCCGACGGTCAGATTCTGGATGAGGTCTATGTTTACGGATCGTTTACCCAAAGTAAAATGTATCATCGGGATGTGCGCTGCAATGACTGCCACGACGTTCACAGCATAAAATTGGTCAAAAGGGGCAACGATCTCTGTTTACAGTGTCACAGGGCAAACGAGTATGACACAAAGGCGCATCATTTTCACAAAAAAAAGGGCGAAAAGGGAGAGCCCATCACATCCGCAGCCGGAAGAGTACTGTTTGACGTCGGCACAGGCGCTGAGTGCGTCCAGTGCCATATGCCGGGCCGAACCTACATGGGGATCGATTACCGCCCGGATCACAGTTTTCGGGTGCCACGTCCCGACCTGAGCATTACGATAGGTACGCCCGATGCCTGCAAGCGGTGCCACATCGATAAAACCTCTCAATGGTCCGATAAGACCATCACCAAGTGGTATGGGCCGGGCCGAAGGAGACACTACGGAACCCTCATCGACGCCGGACGTAAACGGCTACCCGATGTCCGCAAGGACCTTATCCGACTGGCCGCAGATCCCCTCTACCCCGTTATCGTTCGGGCCACGGCCATATCCCTCTTAACTGCCTACCCCGGTGAGGATACTTCCCAAACCATAAAGCTGGCGTTGATGGATGACGAAGCGCTGATCCGTCGAACGGCGGTCGAGAGTATCGAGCCGGCGAATCCAAAAGAGCAGACCGAATTCATCGAACCCTTGCTTTATGACCCCGTAAAAACGGTACGCACCGAAGCCGCCCGCCGGCTGTCCGGGGAACCTTCCAAACATCTGGACCCTGATCAAGAGAAGGTTTTTAAAGCCGTCTTGAAAGAATTTGTATCATCCATGGAATATAGTGCCGACTTTTCCTTTGGTCGTTATAATTTGGGTAATCTCTATGTTGTTATGAATCGGCCGGAGGAAGCCATCCGAAACTATCTGGCCGCCATTAAAATCGATGGCCTTTTCTATCCGGCCCAGGTCAACCTGGCCATGTTTTACAATAAAAGAGGCGAGAATGACAAAGCCGAAGCACTGCTTCGCGAAGTTGTAAAAGCACATCCGGAATTGCATGAAATTTCGTATTCATTGGGACTTTTGCTGGCAGAAATGAAGAAATATGACCCAGCGGCGGTCTATCTGAAAAAGGCGGCAAAAGGCATGCCGGAGCGCGCCCGGATTCACTACAACCTCGGGCTGCTGTTGCAGTATCTTCAAAGAGATGCCGAAGCCGAAGGAGCATTGCTCACAGCACTGAAGACAGAACCGGACAATATGGATTATCTATATGCCCTCGGGGATTTTTATTTGAAGAGAGGAAAATTACAAAAAGCCAGAAGTATTGCAGTACAAATGGTTGCGAAATATCCCAATAATCCCATCGGGAAAGAGTTGCTTGGGATTATTGAAAGAAATTCGCCAAAAGCGAATGAATAGGGTAAGATGCTAAAACTAAATGGAGTCGATGAATAGTCGTGATATCTTATTCACTATTTGAGATTCGATCCTATATGTTTAAGATATTTATATCCAGCCGTGCCGGCAATTCAAATGCCAGACCTTAAATCATAAGTTTCTTCTTCTAACTGCCACGAATGTTATAATAGGATGTCCCGGAAGTTCCCCCGACAGCCAATGCCCCACCCCTTGATGTGTTTCCCGCATAAGACGAGCAGCCGGGTCCCAGCACGGATGATTACATCAGGGATCCGGGCTTGTGGGCCTCGGGCGCATTACCCTGCAAAGGTTTATTTCTACGAAGTCGCACCGTAGCGGCAGCGAAGGCGGAAAAACCACACTCGGGCAGTCGGGATTTCTATGCCTAATATTCCAACATTTCAACCAGTTTGCAAAAAATGCCTTCTTGACAATACGATCGACATCCGGTATCTGAATCTAAGTCGTATGTTGCCGCGTATGGTTGCTGCTTGTTATCCGGCCCTATTATATGTTGGGATATTTCCAGCTACGGCACACAGTTTTAAATTTTCTCTTATCCCGAGCTCAAAAAAGGGATTCTTCTCACCTGTACATCATCATAAAAGGAGGAAAACATGAAAACATCTCGGATTATAGTTACGCTCATCGCCGCGCTGTTCCTGGTGACGATTATCGGCCCTCAGGTTTATGGAGCAACATTCAAAAAAGAGTACAAACTTCAGCTCAACGTAGGCCCGACATTTTACTGGGGCATGGGAGCAACAAAGTTCGCCGAACTTTGTAACAAATACACCAACGGGCAAATCAACGTGAAACCTTACTACGGCAGCGCGTTGCTAAAGGGAGCTCAACTGAAATCGGCCCAGATGGTGGCCAAAGGCGTGATCGACTGCGCCATGGAGTCGACCATCAATATTTCGCCGGTCATACCGGAGTGCAATATCTTTCACCTCCCCTTTTTCATCAACACCTTTGAAAACCTGGACAAAATGGAAAACGGGACTACGGGTAAAGCGGTGTTCGCCGCCATGGAAAAAGTCGGCCTCAAACCCTTGGCCTGGGCGGAAAACGGTTTTCGCCAGCTGACCAACAGCAAAAAACCGATTACCAAACCGGAAGATATGCAGGGTCTGCGGGTACGTGTGGTCGGCAGCCCGATCTTTATCGAAACCTTTAAAAGCCTCGGCGCTGATCCGGTCAACATGAACTGGGGGGACGCGGTGGCCGGCTTTCAACAGGGTGTCGTCGACGGCCAGGAAAATCCGGTCGGCGTGTTGATCCCCGTTCAAATATTCCAATACCACAAATATGCCACCTTCTGGAACTACCTGGTCGACCCGCTCGTTATATACTGGAACAAAAAAGAATGGGACGGTTTCCCCCAGAATATACAGGACGGTATCATGAAGGCCGCCACAGAAGCCGGCCGTTTTGAAACTTCCCTTTGCCGGGCAGGTCTTGATGGCGACAAATCCCTTAGCATTTTAAAAAATGAATTCGGACATCAAATGAAAGTGCCCGAGCCGGTCCAATTCTTGAACAGCAAAGGAATGACAGTCAATTTTCTGACCGACGAGCAATTGGCGGCTTTCAAGAAAGCCACCTTCCCGATCTATGATAAATGGATCAAGAAAATCGGAGAGGACCTTTACAATAACGCCAAGACCGACATGAGTAAATAAACATTTTCGACAGCAAAATCCCTGGTGCCCTGAGTGTATCAGGGGTTTTGTTTTTCGTATGAGGAAAGTCATCAACCGATGAAGCTGCGTTTCGAAGATTACATTACCGCCCTGCTGCTCTTTATTATGGCAGCCATTGCATTTATCAATGTCCTCAGTCGCTATTTTTTTCACTTTTCCTTTGCGGCCACCGAAGAGATTACCATAAATCTTTTCGTCTGGATGACGGTCCTCGGCTCAGGAATCGCCTTCGAACGTGGCGGACACCTGGGCATGGTCACCCTTTATAACCTGTTCCCCCGCAAAATGAAAACGGCGGTCGTCTTTTTTTCGGCTGCGCTGAATGCGGCCCTCTTTATGCTGGTAAACATCTATATGATTCAGGCCATATATGACGAATTGACCCTGTTTAAAGCGACCAGCGCCGCGTTGGGAATTCCGGTCTGGATCTATTACCTGGGTGTACCGGTCTTATCCGTCTTTGTCTTCAAAGGCGTATATAAAAATGCGACCCATCAACTTGCCGGGCTCAAAGGGGATACCTGATGGAGATTGCTCTGATCAGCCTGAGTTTTCTGCTGCTCATGTTCCTGGGGCTGCCGATCGGTACGGCGCTGGGAGTCTCCGCCGTCATTACGGTCTATCAGTTTGACTTGGGTATCGAAATGCTGGGGGTAAATTTCTCTTCGGGCATCGCTTCATTTCCGCTTTTGGCCATCCCGTTTTTCGTGCTGGCCGGCGTCATCATGGAGCGGGCCGGATTGGCCGCGCACATCGCCCGTTTTTTCGAACTGCTGGTCGGCCAGATGACCGGCGGCCTGGCGGTGGTCGCAGTCTGCACCTGTATGTTCTGGGGAGCGCTTTCAGGGTCAGGACCGGCCACCACGGCCGCCGTCAGCCTTATCCTGCTGTCACCGATGGTCAAGCACGGTTACGACAAAAGTTTTGCCGGTGCCACCATCGCCAACGCGTCGGATCTGTCTATTATCATTCCGCCGAGCATCGCGTTTATCATTTACGGTAATATCACCGGTGTGTCGGTCAGCGCACTGTTCGTGGCCGGCATCGTTCCCGGTCTTATTACCGGTCTGGGCACTATTCTGGTGGCCTATTTGATCTCCCGCCGTCGGGGCTACCGCGGACTGGAAGCCATGGGGTCTTTCAGAGAAATTATGGTGGCCTTGCGACACTCCATATGGGCCATTTTAACCCCGGTTGTCGTTCTGGGCGGCATTTACACCGGTATTTTCACCCCGACCGAGGCCGCCGTGGTTGCCGTCTTTTACAGCCTTTTTGTGGCGGTCTTCATCTACCGCACCTTGGGTGTTAATGACCTGATCAAAATTCTGGTGGACGCGGCCGTCATCAGCTCCGTCATCATGTTCATCGTGGTCTTTGCCGGACTTTTTAGCTGGACGGCGTCGGTCATCGGCGTTATCGACCGCGCAGCAGAGGTAATCATAAATATTTCTCCAAATGCCGTGGTCATGATCATTCTGGTCAACCTGCTTCTTTTGGCCCTCGGTATGATTCTGGACGCCATCAGCATCTCTTATCTGATTATGCCGATTCTGATCCCGGTCTTACAGGCGTTTAACATCGATCCGCTCTGGTACGGCGTCATCTTTATCTCGGCCCTGGCCATCGGCCAGGCCACTCCGCCGGTGGGGGTAAACCTTTTCACCGCCGCCAACATTATCGGCTGCGATATCGATTCTCTGGCCAAAGAAGCCCTGCCTTACGTGCTTATGGACGTGATCGTTTTGATAATTTTGTCGTTACTGCCGATCCTGTCTATTTACCTGCCGATCAAAGCCGGCCTGTATGTACCATGATGAACGCTCTGCACGAAATCGTCACCCAGATTTTACAAGGCGTTACCCTGATCAAAATCGGCGTCGCGGTCTGCATGGTGGTCGGCCTGTCCCTATTGGCGGAAAGGGTCAGCACCCGTTTCGCCGGTCTGGTTTCGGGTTTTCCGCTGGGCGCGGCCATCAGCCTGTTTTTTATCGGTTATGAAATCGACCCAACCTTTGCCGCCCGCAGCGCGCTGTTTACCATCCTCGGCTTAATCGGTACCATGACCTTTGCCTTCGGTTACTACGCTGTAACCCGGGCCCTGAACGCCCGCAGCGGAATCATGGCGGCGATCATTTCATCCGTTGGCGGTGTTCTGTTCTATTTTATTGCGACCTTACCGCTGCAGCACGTTCGTACCGGACTGGTCGGAGCGGTCCTGCTGACCTCTGGGGCCATTGTCGTCTTCACCGTTCTCTTCAGGCGGCTGGAAAACGTTTCCATCAAAAACCCGCTCCGATCGAGTCCCTGGCTGTTGCTGCTGCGAGCCCTTTTTGCGGCCGCCGTAATTACTCTGATCACCGCATCGGCCCGGCTGGTCGGCCCCGGATGGGCCGGACTGCTGGCGGCCTTTCCCATAACTATGTTGCCGTTTGTGTTCATCATCCATGCCTCCTATCGGACGGAACACGTCTGGACTATTCTGAAAAACGTTCCGCGCGGCCTGGGGGCCATCGTGGTATACGCTTTTGTTATCGCCCTTGCCTATCCGCGGCACGGTATCTGGCTCGGTACCATCGAAGGCTACCTGGCCGCCTTCGCTTACCTGGCGCTGCTTCACCTTCCGATGATGCTGAGGACCGCTTCCCAACCCGCATCGGGCAGGAACAGCAAAAAACTGCGGTAGTCAGTCGTTAAAGCCAACCGGTGCCGTAAGAACGGTGAAGCAAAAACGGGCAAACTTGATTAAAGCGCCGGTTATTTGTTATTTGGAGTTGGGCCACGGTAACCGACAATAATAACAGTAAATGAAGTCTAACACGCAGTTCAGCCGTCTTTATCGGCTGTAACTGCGTGTTGGCTTAATATGAGGTTGTTAAAACCCGTTTACTTGCAAAACTTCTATCAAAATCATTTCAATTGAATTTCAAAAGAGCGTTCCGTCGCCCAAGGGTAGACTACTTTCTTTGATTGGTGCCTTCCCAAATCACTGTCTTCAACTCCTTGTGATGGGTGTCTTTATTAATTTCAAAGGAAATCATTTTACAACCAAGGGAAAATCGTTTCCTATGGCATAGCTGTTCGGGTATTGGATCGAGCCACGGTAATGACGGCTCAATTCAGGAACCTGGTCGTTAATGTAGGATTCCACCTCCTTGACGGTGATTTTACCATCCGACGGATTCCCTCCATCGGCCTTACCGGAGATAGCCTGAAGAAGAGCATAGGTAAACAGACCGTGCCCCAGTTCCTGGAATTCGGAGGCATACTGTTTTGTACCACTTGAGGCAAGAATGATAATGCCGGTACTTCGCGCCAGCTGGGCAATCGCCTTTTGTTCCGCCGCACCGCGTCGGGCAAAGGTTTCCACTGCACCGCCAGCCTGACAGGCGTCCAAGATTATGAGTTGCTTCTGGGCCGGGATCAGTTTGAGCCATTCCTTGAGGTGGGCGGAAGAGATTCCTTTCTCCTTGAGTAGATCATCGCGGCCGTACAACTGGGTAATATCATGGAGAACAAGAAAAAAATCAGCGTTGCTGCCTTCGGTTTCAGTGCTCATTACCCCGTGACCGGCATAATAGAAAACAAAGACATCTTCCGGCCGAGCTTCTGACATGACACGCTTAATCTCATTTTCGATTACCGGTTTCACGGCTACTTCATCATAGATTTCTTTTTTGAAGATGTTTTGAAAGATATTTCTTCCCTTGGTAACCATGGATTTGCTGAATGATTCCGCATCATGGCGGCCGAAATTAAGGTTATAAATAGAGTTCTTGTATTTGTTTATTCCTATAGCCAGGATGTACAGATCAGCGGTGGCCGAAGAAGTACGATCCGTGAAGTCCACGGTTAAGAGGGCCGGTTTGGATTCTGTCCTGTTTCTGTTGAGGGCTATGAGCCGGAAATTATTCTTCCCGGGGGTGAGAAGGACATCAAGGCGATGCGTCGCTTCCTTGCGGGTTTGTGCTTTGATGATAATACCTCGAACGGTCTCGGAAACGAGTTTGCCGTTCTGGTACAGCCGGACCTCATCGATGCCACTTCCCTGGTCTGTTATTTTTGCTTCAATGGTGATTTTGTCCGAGGTAGCAGGCTCTCCCTGCTTTGGAGAAAGGATTTCGACCAGAGGTGGCCTGCTTATTTCCCGGTTGATGTCAATCTGTACGGTCGCCTCCGGTTTTTCCGTTCGGAGTATAGCAACAAGATTGGGCGTGTAGAATTTCTCGTAGAAGGCCTCAAGGGGGAAGGTTTCGAGCCCTCGAACAAAATGAAGATGGCGAATGCCCTCCGGCGTGCCGTCAAAACGGCCGTCATCACTATAAAATGCCCAGTCCTTGTCATTGATGTGAACCCGACTCCCAATCTCACTTTGCCGGGCAATGTCGTAGAGTTTCACTATACCGTCATACCCCCCGGAGAGGCCGTAACGGCCATCCGGCGAAAAGGCCACGCATGTGGCATCGCTGGCGTGACCGGAAAAGGTCTTGAGGAGCTTGCCGCTTGCCACCTCCCACAAGTTGACGGCTTTTTCCGAAAACCCGGAAGAGAGCGCCAGACTTCCGTTTGGCGAAAAAGCGACGGCCAAAACGCCTTCGCTGTGCCCGGTGAACACCCGGAGCCGCTTGCCGGTAGATAAATCCCAGAGGAATATCTTCGGGTCAAACAAAGCCCCGGCGAGAACAAAGCGATTGTCTGGAGACACGGCTATGGACTCAAACGGACCTGTAGGTTCCCCGGGATCAAGGTCACGCACATTTCGACCGCTGGCCGTGTCCCAGATCTTGACCTTGCCCTCCCCGCCGGTCAGGGCAAAACGGCTGTCCGGGGAAAATGCGACAGCATTCAAAAAAGTATCATCACCTGTAAGGGTATGCAGTTTTTCTCCGGTCTGGGCATCCCAGAGTATGCCGTTCCGTTGGTCCACGGACAGCGCAAATCGACCGTCAGGTGAAAGGGAGGCCTGGGGTGCGAAATAGCTTTTATTCTGAAACGTGCGTATCGTTTTTCCATTATTTGCGTCCGCGAGAACTGCCTTGTCATTATTGACCGAATAAAGAAGCGCCTTACCGTCCGGTGAAAAGGCGATAGCTCCGTGAAAACCGTTTTCAGATCGGAATGCGTGTATTTCACGGCCGGTGCTCAAGTCCCAGTATTTGAATGTGCCATCTCCCAGGGCCGACAGAACCAGGTTGTCTTTGTTTGGTGTAAAGGCTAGGGCCTTGATTGCGCTTGAATAGCCCCGCAGTTCCCGGATCATCTCGTGATCGGCAAGATTCCATAATTTAATGATTTTGCCGCGGCCGTGCACGGCATACTTCCCGTCTGGGGAAATTGCCGCTGAACCCCATATTTTCACATCACCTTCTTGCGGTTCAAAGACGTGGAGCGCTTTACTCGAATCAATGTCCCAGTAAGCCATCTCCCCCCTACCGTTGGCGGACAACGCATACCGGCCGTCCGGCGAAAAGGAAAGGGCCGTGACATGATTCTGAGATGAAAAAAGCCCGCCGAAGGTCCGCACCAGTTTCCCTGTGGCAGCCTCCCACAATTTGATCTTCTTCTTACCGCCGGATAGAAGGAAGCGGCCGTCCGCTGAAAAGGTCAACGCCCATATCTCCTTTGAGTGACCGCTGAGTTTGTAGAAAAGCTTGCCGCCGGCCGTATTCCATAGTCTGACTTTGCCATCACTTCCGCCTGAGGCAGCGTAAACGCCGTCCGGTGATAGAGCAACGGCATATACATTGAGCATTTTATCGGACGCGCTTTTTAGGGTCTGGATACGTTCTCCCGTATCTGCCTTCCAGACAAAAACATCGCCAAAGAATTGACTGGCAATAATGTATTTCCCGTCCAGAGAAAAGGCAACGCTGGTGTAGCTGATGTTGCCTTTGTCCTCGGAAAAGGTTCGCACTTTCTCGCCAGTGGCGATGTCCCACATCTCCACGCCATCGCTGGCACCGAGTGCAAAGCGACCGTCTGGGGAAAAGGCAACGGACCTCACAAGGCCCGATTTGGGTGTAAAAGTGCGTATCTCAAGTCCGCTGGCAATCTCCCATAACTTAAGAGCGCTCCCACTCCCCGACAGGGCAAAGCGCCCGTCCGGCGAATAGCTGATTGCCATCACCCCGCTGGTGTTACCTGTACCCACCACCAGTCTTACATCAACGGCTCTCAGGTTTGAGGGGGAAAGGAAGAATACAAGGAAAAGAAACAGGAAAAAAAAGTGAGATTTTTTCATTGATTATGCCCTCAATGTCAGTATTTTCGGTAATAGAAAAAAATGGAAAAAAGGACGGTGCTAAATAAGCAACTAATTCATATTGTAAGCGGATGATGATTTAACTTTGAGATAGATTCGCCTCTACGAACAGCCCATCCAAGCAAGTTACTTTCTTACCACCGTCCCCATTTCTTCAATCACTATCCTTAAACACATCTGATTTATATGGACCCCAAATATTGCTGAAAGGGTCTTTTTATAAATGGAGCGGCAGTCTTATAATGTCACAACCACTACTAATGCCTGATGAATTATCCGCTACTCTATGATGCATAAATCATCAAAAAACTGACGCGTAGCGGTTTCGTTCAACGCTCCGTATAACCGGCTGGCTGGAAGCGCGCCAGCGCTGTAAGCCAGTCCGCTGTTCATGCTGTTGTTATGTGTTTTCGTTACTTGATTATCTGATACATTCCTGGGGCATCCTCATCACGTGCCTTGAACCCAAATGGTTCATAGTATTTTTCAAGCCCCTTTGCCGCCATAAGGCCAACGAATGCGCCAGATTTAGCGTTGGCCTTGATATAACCCATTAATTCCTTCATCAAAGACTTCCCAAATCCTTTATTCTGGAACTCTGGATGAATAATCAGGTCCTGAATGTAGAAATATAACCCTCCATCACCAATGACACGACCAAATCCAATTACAGTATCATGCTGTACAGCAACGGCAGAAAACAATGAGTTTTTCAAAGCCATGCCTGTAGCATTTTCATCAGTTTGCCACCATCCGACCAAGCATCGCAGTTTATCGTATTCAGAAAACGTTGGTGAACGATATTCGATTTTCACAGATGTCTCTCTCTACTTGTTACGCATAACCAGTTAGTAGATAGTTTCTGTATAACATTCAGGAATTAAAAGCTTAACAAATATTTTTGAGATATTTTATAGTTTCCTAACTGCATAACTCCAAATATGAATGTTATACAGAAATAGATATTATCCCATGAAATCGGTCCCCCCTGAAATCAAGATCCTTTATAACGCGTCTCTTCCTGCCCATTTTCATTACAGAAAATGGCTTCGGTATTATCTGGATTTTTGTCTTAAATATCATCACAAACCGGTAAATAAGGAAAGTCTTGCGCCTTTTATTCAAAAACTGAAGGACAAGAACCAGACCGAGCAACAACGGAAACAGGCATCAGGTGCCATTTTTATGTTCTATCAACCTAAGCTGAGCGTTTCAAATTTTTGAAATGGTTAATTTGACAATATTTTTAAGGTATTCTGACATTTTGAATTTCAATAATTTGAAACCCTGCAGGATTTCCAATTTTTATCCGCCTCAGGAGGATCACCGCATCTACTGCGTCAGATGTCGTTCCGCATAGATGACTATAGCTAAACGACATCTTCCTTGTATTTGCGGCAAACTTGAAAATCGCTCAACTTAGGATCAAGTAAAGATGACTGATCAGGGTAAGACACAGACATTAAAGAATAAAAATGAAAATATTTCAACAAAAAAAACAGTATTGAAATCAATCAACACCGATTGAAACCTTTCTTTTGTTCGATAGGGGGCATCCTCAACCTTCGCTCTATCATGTTGTAAATCCCGCGCTAGTTTCTTTTAAAAAGTAAATTTTTATATGTCGAAATGCACAATTTTATGGGCATGAATGCACATTTTTCGGTGCACTATCAGGTGAATTCCAAAAAAATGTCCGCCTAAAAATCACACAGCACGCTAAAGTTGTATTCCTCAAATTCACATCTTTAATAACCATTCAGCGTTCGAATACATCAACCATTGTCAATTAAAACAAATCTATATGATTGATTATATGTTTTGGGAAAATGGTGCGTCTCTAAACTCTTTCAAAAACAGAACGTTTCTGGAACATAATTTGCAAAAATGGAGCACAGTGACGTTATGGAAATGAAATTGAAACAAAAATATAGGCACCCAAATCAAGGATTTACCATTGTAGAGCTTTTGGTTGCCATGGTTGTGGCTCTTCTTGCCATGGGAGCAATTTATTCGACGTTTTTAAGCCAGCTTAAATCGTATGTTATTCAGGAAGAGACCTCCGCCATGAATCAGAATCTCAGAATTGCCTTGTTTTACGTGCAAAGAGAAATTCGGATGGCCGGGTGTGACCCCACCGGTAATGCCAATGCAAAGATCATCACAGCAAACGCGTCGTCTATCAATTTTACCGAAGATGTTAGAGGGGATCTTGACGAAAGTGATTCGGACGGGGATACGGACGATGCGAACGAAGACATTACCTATCGTTTGAAAGCAAACAATCTTGTGAAAAATACCGGAAGCGGGAATCAGCTGGTGGTCCAGAACATCGATGCCCTCGATTTTGTTTATCTGGACGGATCTTCACCCCCCAATGTGCTGAACCCGGGAGGCAGCAGTGTTCCTGACGAAAGTCTGGATCAAATCAGATCGGTGGAGGTAACCATGGTGGCCCGGACAGACAGGATCACGTTGGCTTCCAAAAATAATAACGCTTACTTTAATCAGCGGGGATGGCAGATTTTAGGGCCGCAGAATGATAATTTCAGCCGCAGACGTTTAAGCGTTTGGATTAAATGCCGAAATTTAGGCTTATAGGATAATCCCAGACCTATATTGAGCGATTGTCGAGTTTGCCGAAGATTCAAGGCGCAGGGTGCACAGCTGTAGTATGCTACCGCAAGCACCCTGCAACACAGCAGATTCGGCAAAATCGGCAAGCCCGAAGGGTTTCAAATGGTAACAATTTTTTGCTTAAATAAATCCACCCATTAGATGAAATCCATAAGTGACTTTAGTAATGTATGTTTATCTATAGTTAAAATATTTTATAGCCCTGTTACTATTTGAAACGCTCAGTTTAGGTCAGATATTGGATAACATATATGTAATCGATACGGAGACTCAGATGGGAACATTGAAAAAAGAAGACGGGTTTACGCTTATAGAGGTACTCATCGCCATTACAATTTTTGCAGTAGGGCTGCTTGCCGTGGCAGGCATGCAGACTTCGGCCATCAGGATGAATTCCACCGCCGGCAAACTTACAAATCTCAGCACATGGGGCACGGACAAGATTGAAGAACTATCAGCGCTTCCATACTCTGATCCCTTACTGGATTCAGCCGGTAATCCGCATCAGGAACTATTGGGGGATTATACTATTTCCTGGACTGTAATTGACAACAACCCGGTTACAAACACCAAGAACATTACGGTAACGGTTACCGGCCAAGGTAAAAGAGCGGATATGAGTATTCTTAAACCAAATTAGGGGCTACGCCCCAATTGGCCTCCGGCCCTTAGGGCCTATACCCCGGAGGGAATAGTGGAGTGATGGCACGCCCTGGTGCGACGGGTTTGAAATGAGAATCTGTGAATGAAATGTCTCTGGCACAAAATTCTATGATTAAAAAACTATAATTGCGGTCTGGGCCAGGGGTTTTGGGAAAATGGGGTGATGGCATTGTGTTGAAAATCATTTTGGCAAGGAATTTGAAAATGGAAAACATCCTTTTAGAAAATGAAAAAGGTTCTGTAATGGTTCTCGCCGTGGTTTTGCTGGTGTTGTTGACAATTCTGGGTATTGCAGTATTAACTTCATCAAGCATTGACACTCAGATCGCAGGAAATGAGCTGCGACATAAACGGGCGTTTTACGCAGCCGAATCTGCAACAGCCTATGTGACATGGAGTCCCGATTTATACGGTCCTGACAATATCACAGCAGGTGCTCCTCATTATTTCCCTAACAATACAGTTCCTTATGTGAGAATTACTTCCGGTCTTCCCACAGCGCTATCGATTAATGCGACCCAATCTTTTAATGGAGAGGTTGAATACGACAGCCCCTTATTGCCTCCCAGAGGATCAGGATTTTCGGTGGGTAAATACAAAGCCCATCAGTATCAGATGGTATGCAACGGATATAGTTCTAACGAGACCACCAAAAATATTGTAGTTGGGTTTTATCGTATCGGTTTTTAACCTATCGCTTAAGTTAGGTTTAGATAAGCCGGGTTGAAAAAATAATCTGACCTGAATTTTGCACGAGTTGGAGGCTTTCATATGCAAGGCACTTAAGGGCGAAGCCATAGTATACTATTGCGAGCCCTTAATAACGCAGCATATGAAAGCCTCCGGCTCGCTCTTTGGGTGAAAATTGATGAGAAAAAAGATCATCATCCGATATGCCATTCGGGTAAAATGGAAGATGATATGATTTTTCTTAAACATTCTTCAATTAAGCAACCTAAAGATTCTCATTAATTTTCATACAAGATTCAGGTATGAAGACTGAGGAGTTACTATGAAAAAAAAAGGACATTACGGACTCACAACACTAGTTGTCATATGTTGCCTTGTTTTTATGGGATATCCGATTTTAGCTGATGATACCTGTGTTTTTTCGGTGACCGCCGATGACCTGCCTCCCAATATCGTTCTTTTGCCGGACAGCGGGGCCGATACGGAACAGGTTGTCCTGCACACGGGTTTTGATAACAGCATCGATACCACACCTGTCGTAGAACCGGAGCAAGATGCGGTGGAAGTTTCAGGAAGCGATATCTTTTCAAGGACCAGCACCTTTAGGGCGCCGGTTGTGCCTGCGATAGGAACCACCAGCGGAGACAAAATTTATATGGCCTTTTTTAAGCCCGGCGAAGGGAATTTCTGGGAAGGAAACGTCACCAAATATGGTATTTCGTCGAACAACCAGATTGTCGATGCCAATGGTGATCCGGCCACATGGCCCAATGGCACCATGAAGAACGATGCAGTGCCGTACTGGGCGACAATCGATATGGCCGATGTTACCAAAAGCAACTACATCCATAATTCAAACAGGAATATCTATACCTATCTGACAAGTTTGACCCAGTTTGAGTCGACCAATGCAGATTTGACAGCGACCATCCTTGGAAATCCAACCAGAAGTAATGCAGATATCATCAATTATGTTCGAGGGGCGGATGTCCTCGATGAGGACAAGGACAGCGATGTTACAGAAAACAGATCCATAATTACCGGAGATGTCCTTCACAGCGAACCTTCCATTTTTCAGTACAGATATGCTGACGGTACGTCCAAGACAATGGTCTATTTTGGAGCAAACGATGGGATGCTTCACGCGGTTTTAGATGTAACAGAGAGTTCAGGAGTCCCCCCGACCGTGACATCTCATGGTACGGAAGCGTGGGCCTTTATACCCCCTGATCAATTGCCTCGCTTAAAGGAGATGATAGAAGGTTTTGGTCATCAGAGTTATGTAGACTCCACCCCCAGGATTTACTTTAAGGACATCGACGGGGATGGTGTTGTAGACTCGGGCGACGGGGATAAAGTTATTCTTGTATGCGGTGCAAGGAAGGGGGGCACCGGTTATCTTGCATTAAATGTGACCGATCCTTCTACTCCGCAATATCTTTGGAGGATCAACCAGTATGATGATTCCGGACTCGGCTGGGCAGCCCCCACAACGGTCATTGCGGAGTTGGGTGAGACCTGGTCCGAGCCTCAATTCGGTCTTGTCAAAACCACGGACGGTGATACAACCGGAACACCCGTATTTTTCGTGGGCGGAGGGTACAGCTCAAACAATTCCTCAGGAAAGGCGGTCATTGCCGTTGAGGTGCTGACCGGTGCTGTCGTGAAAAAGTTTACCGTCGGTATGAATTACAGCTTTCCAAGTTCCGTACTTGTTATAGATGAAAATGACAATGGCTTTGTGGATAAAGTTTATGTGGGCGACCTTGGCGGCCAGATGTGGCGGTTTGCGAGTTTTGTTGACAGTGGCGGTAACCCTCTATCTTTTCCCAATTGCAATGAGAATATAAATTCATGGACAGGACAGGTCTTCTTTAAAACAGATGATAACAACTCCAGAAAATTTTTCTACCCACCGAGCGTTACCCTTGAGAAAGGGTATGATATGGTTTTTTTAGGAACAGGAGATCTGGAAAACGCCTGCTGTAACAATAGTAACAATGTTTGCAGTTTTACCGGACCTGATATCATCGCTGCCGTGAAGGAAACACATTCTTTAACAACCATTGTCGGCGAAACGGAGCTGGTTGATGTTACGGATCCAACAGCCACACCTCCCAATTTGGCTACCGATCAAGGCTGGTATATCCGGCTGGTGGATGACAGCGGCAATGCAGTGGGTGAAAAGGTTCTTACAGAAGGAACGGTTTTTTGCAAAACGTTTTATATTACGACATTTACTCCCAACAACGATCCCTATGTGCCCGGAGGCGATGGCAAACTATATGCTCTGTCATATTTAACGGGTGCGGCGGCCCTCGATTTTAATAATGATTCAAACTTGGAACGCATTTCAACCATCGGAGGAGGTATCCCTTCCAAACCGGTTACGCTAATAACTTGGACCGGCACAAAATTATTGATTTCAGTGGGAAGTGCAAATCCGGATACTGCCAACCCGAGCCTTGGAGCAGGAGTTAGGACTATTGATCCACTGATGCCGCCAGTCAACTTCTTTTATAGATTCTGGAGAGAAGTTTTTTAATTTTTTTTATATTTGGCAGCATTTTGTTTACGCTCAATTGAGGTACTATTGTCTTAAAGCATTATTGTACGCATTTTCATTATAGCCGTGGATACCTTTCCTGTTAATTACAGCAAAAGGCACACCTTTTTGGCGATCAATTTGCGCTTTACGGCGTGCAGCCGCTTTGTCTTTTTCAATATCGTATTCAACAAATGCAATTCCCCTGGATCGAAAAAAAGCTTTGGCCTTCTTGCACCAGGGACACCAACTTGTCGTATACAACTCAACTTTTGGTTTTTTTACCCTTGGGTTTTTTTGAACTGTATCCGTTGGGTTTGACCGGTTGTCTCTCTTTTCTGTCGAATTATTTTCCTGCGGATAACCATTGTTTTCCTGTGTTGTATACGTCGGTAAAGTTTCAATATCTGAATTGTCGGCATCATCAGGTGACGTATCTGAAAAATGTGCGACCCCGTTTTCATCAACCCACTTATACATATCCGCAATGGAGTTCTCTACAAAAACACCGGCCATGAAGATAATCAAAAAAGGACCCAAAAAGATCAAATATTTTCGGAATTGTTTTGTCATTTGAATGTTTCCTTGAACAAAGAAGTGCATAACGGGCGCGAGATAAACTGCACAGAAAATTGTGCACTTTTTGCAAGGAATTTTGAGCATTCTATGGATTCTATCCCCACAAATCAAGGTTTGGTTGAGACAATAAGATACTGATATTATGATAAAAAATTTTTTAATTTGCTATTCAAGCTTTGACACTGCTCTTCTGCTCTTTTAGATGTGCTCTAGTTATATCGCAACAGGTATACCAAAAATCAACCTATTGATATCACATAAATTTCATTTATTAAGCATAATGGAGTGCACATTTTTCTGTGCAGTGATGCACAGTTTTTTGTACAAAAAAAGAGAGCGATCATGTTGTATGATTGAAGGGCGATCCAGGTTTTCGGGAAGATTTCTATATATTCGGAGACGGGTGTAAGGGATTAGAGGTCAGATGTCCCCGGTTAAATCCGCCCCAGTTAAACAAATACAGACAGGTTTCACGGGGTAAACTTAGCTTGTCTTCTTCGAAAAATCTAACAGGGCCCCGATAACGGGATCTACGCTTCACTTCGACAAGCAGAGGTCGGATGTCAGAGGGTAGGGGGCAAAGGGCATTGTACCATCTACCGCTTTGGAACATTGATCTTTCTTTTTTCGGGATCCTTCTGCTGACGATAAAAAATTGCAATATGGCCAATCATCCCCACCAACTCAGATGCGGTTTCTTTTTCAATGGCGCCGGCTATCTTTTCTTTCTGACCTTTTTCCTTGAAATCAATAAATTTTACCTTAATAAGCTCATGTTTTTCCAATGATTCATCAACAGCTTTGGTTACAGTAGGGGAGAGTCCTTTCTGGCCGACAAAAACCAGTGGTTTCATGCCGTGGACAAGCCCCTTCAGATATTTCTTCTGATAACCTTTCAGTTTTTCCACATATACCTCCATTTTTGGATCTGTTCGTTCAATGATTCTGCAGCCAAGTTAAGGATGTTTTTACCCGACAAGATGCCCTTTTACAACCTTATTTGACGCCAGTTTTAAAACGTATTATCTATTATTTCAAAATGTACCTGTGGCCCGACCCCCATTCTTTTCCGAATATAAACAACTTTTTCTTCAAAATTATGTCTTTTTATTGATAGAAAACCGCTGTTCATCTCCGGCACCCCGAATTTTATCGATTCCGGGGTGCTTCCCTCACTCAGATCATCGAAGCAATACCCTTATACAAATATCTCAGTAAACCGGGCTTCTTGAACAATAGATTGAATACGACTTTGCAGGTCGTGTCAATCCTTAAAGGTTAGACTGCGTATCTCAGCACAGCGATGAAGTGACATGCGGTACCCGCGATAACGAACAGGTGCCAAATGAAATGCGCATACCGAATCCGGTCGGCTGCGTAGAACCCCACCCCCGCTGTATAGGCCGCTCCTCCTGCCAGCAGCCAAAACAGGCCCCACGATGGCATATTGAGGTACAACGGCTTCACGGCAATTATAATGATCCAGCCCATGGCCAGATACAAAATCGTTGAGAGTTTTTGGTACCTCACACCGCCGATAGACTTAAGGACGACACCCACAACAGCGATACCCCAAACGATTCCAAACAGTGTCCAGCCCCAGGCACCTCGAAGTACCCCTATCGTGAACGGCGTATACGTGCCCGCGATCAGCAGGAAAATGGCACCGTGGTCAAGAACTTGGAATACCCGTTTGGCCTTATTCATGGCCAACGTGTGGTAAAGCGTGGATGTAATGTACAGCAGCAGCATCGTGAACGCAAAGACACTCGCGCCCACAATTCCAGCTGAGCTGCCATGCTGAACAGCTGAGAATATGAGAACTGGGGAGGCAGCGACTGCTGCCAGGAAGCCTACACCGTGGCTAACGCTGTTCGCGATTTCCTCCCCGCGGGTCTGCGTACGTTCATGTGATACGAGCGTCTTGGCCATGGAAACAAATACTCGGCGGTCTAACGGGCGCTTCAGCGGCGAGGCTTTGCCGAGTCCGACTGCAAGCGCAATGTTATGCCTTATCATTCATAATGAGTCCACATCCTAATGACTTTAACCACTTTTTCGTCATCATGAATCTGATAGACTATCCGGTGTTGTATATTTATTCGCCGGGAAAAGGCCCCGGATAAATCACCTAAGAGTTTTTCGAATGGTGGAGGCGTTTGGTAAGGATTCTCACGCAAAATTTCAATCAGCTTTTCAGCTTTTGGACTCAGACCGGCAGAAGATAGCTTTTTGGCGTCTTTTTGAGCCTGTTTTGTGAAAACGACTCGCCACATTACCAGTCAAGTTCCTGAGTACATTCCTCGATTGGAGTGGCTAATCCTTCCCGAATTGATTCCCGCATACCCGGGATATTAAGTAGGTACATGGTTTCCTGGATAGCGCGCCAGTCATCTTCGGAAATAAGTACAGCGTTGCCGCGCTTACCCTTTATGATAATTGGCTCGTGGGAAGACGCTGCTTCGTCAATAAGTCGATAAAGATTTGATCTTGCTTCAGTGGCTGTTAGTGTCGGCATGATTCTCCTCTGAGTTAATGGATTTTCTATGCCCAAACAGTACGCCATTGCGTACGCTTTGTCAAGTTTTTTAATTGAGGCGTATAACGTCGGGCATGAGGGGTTTTGAAAAGCGCAAGCTTTTCAAAATCCATCTCCATGCCCTTGTTCTGTGTTCTTGACTGTTCTATGTCTTCTTGGCGATAACCGCAAATTCACTGGCTTGCGAGTCGTATGGAGTACCTGCAACATCTGAATAGTGCTTCTCAATACTGAACCCACATTCCACAAACTCCTTTTCCAGCGCTTCGGGGCTGAAATATTGCAGCCAGTTGTAGACGGTTCGCGTGCGATCAGATTCAACAATCGTATATTTGTCGAGGACCACTTTTTCTCTATCATACTTGAAAATATTCAGGAAGCCATAGTACCTATTCGGCGACCAGAAGCCATTGAGGATGTTGGTTTCGTACCTTGCAATTTCTTCTCTTTGTTCAAAGGCATTCAGAGAATACACGTCAAGGATAACATAACCTCCGGGCTCTAAGAATGTATGAAACTTTCCTAACATCCTTTTTCTCTGGGCGGGACTGAGCGCACAGAAGTCGCACATGATCATCAGGATAAGGTTGAAGCGGTCATCAGTCTCAAACTCAAGATAGTTTTGATTCACGTAGTGGATGGCCAACCGCTCTTTGGTTGCCACTTTTCGTGCGTACTGAATTGATCTCTTTGAAAAGTCTATTCCGGTTACATCTGCTTCCCTTTGAGCCAGCCTTGTCGCATACAGCCCTGGGCCACAGCCGAAGTCGGCAATCTTTGTTCCCGGAACGGCAGCAAATCTGGAAACGATCCATTCAACTGATCGATTGATGAAGTCCTCATTTCTGGACGAAAGATCAACATCTGCGTTTAGGTGGTATGTGAGCATTTGTTCTGATGTGTACTCATCCGTCCACAAATCGCTTGCGGTGTAGAACTCAAATGGTTCAGGGGGGGTATTGATATCTTCTAATTCTCTAAACATGAATGTTTCCGATTCCTTTCTTACACAGAACTAGTTAGTAAGCAGAAAAAATTCTGTGTATCACAAAATTTATTAATTCTGCATATTACCAATATCACATTAATTTTATAGAATTAATTCTGTTATATCGAATATATATAGCGAATTACAGATTAATAATGAAAGAATTTTGCAGAACTTTAAAAGATGCTAACCCAAGGCTTTAGGCTCAATCAGGGTCGAAACTCCGCGACAATCATTTTTAAAATGCAAATCTGTTGTTTTAGGTATGGAAAATATACGGGATAAATGTATGCATATCAAATGCTTGCCGTTTGGATGAAAGAAAAGAAACTTTTTGGAGATCAGGTAGAGATTGTCGAATGTTTTTTTATTCAGCCTACTTACTAAGCAAAAAAATCAAATAAAATCAATAAAAAATATGAAAAATATCAGGGCCGGGTGTCAGAGGTCCCCAGTTAAATTCGCTGCGCTTGTCTTCTTCGAAGAATTTAACGGGGCAAGCAGGTGTCAGGGGGTCATCAGTTTAGGTGTTAAAATGAGGTACCCACACCGATGCCAAAATGGATCATCGGTCGGGTTTGCATTCCCTTTGGCCAAAGCTTGATCTCAATGAGTTCCACAAGGGGATAGGTGTATTCGAAACCACCAATAGACTCAACCTTACTCCCCTTGAGTGTCCCCACTACAGTGAGCAACATATCTTTTTGATAGACAGCAGGATCAAGGAGTTGTTTGGATCGAACAATAAAACGGCCCTCGGATTGATCGGGATCAACTGGCTGACCACTGGAGCCAAGGGCGAGTTGCAGGACGATGAGTTCGGGCAGGGGAGGCGAGGCCTTGGTTTCTATAATCCTGCCGCCGAACATGATGACCTCGCCCTTATAGACATTCGGCGTCTTTTGCAGTGCCGAGAACGTCCCCGTGTAAGTCACCTTTGATCGCGACTGTTGGGAAATCCCCGAGGCGCAGCCCACCACGAGCATAATGAAAGAGATACCGAGAATGCACCCGGCGCGTTTGATCGCCATGTTTTCCTCCTGCCAGCACAATAAGTGATGGCGATACCCATCGTCGGTCATGGATCAAACCATTGTTCATCGTAAGATATGAGATAGTAAAACCAACGTTTTAGGGCGGCAGTTGATTAACCGCTCTTTTCAACAAGGCCGATGAGGGTGTTTTTAAACCGAGGACCCGTTTTTGCAAATTCAGTTTGGAACACATCGGTCTCAACACAGTCTGCAAAATATTCACGTGAGGTTTTATTGGGTACGATGTAGATCGTTAACGCAACGTTAGTTTCACTTCCGGGGATTTCAGGGGGATTCGCCATGTCATCCATTGAAACGGGCCAATTCTCGGTAGCCAGCTTTTCAAGGGTCTCCATTAGGTCGTCTTGCCAATTTGAGAGCGTTTCATCTTCATCCACACCCATGGGGATGTCATCCAGACGGATCACCTCTTCCATTTCAGGCACAATGTCGATGAGGTGCTCCAGCACGGCCCGGCTGGTGGTGACAAACAGCCCGGAAATCTGTGAGTCCTGCAACATAAGAGATGCCCAGGCATTTATCCGCTCTGTTGTCATGTAATGGCCTGGATCGTCATTTTCCAGTACCTTGCGCGCAACAGCCCGGGCATGATCGTCGTCATCTTCCCATTTGAGGTTTTTCATGAAATCGTCTTCCATGGCGTCAATATCCATCAGATCCTGGTCCAATCCTTTCTTTTGAAGGTCAAATTCCTGTGCCATGTGAAGAAATAGTTTGGCATTGAACAGGGGATCGGGTTTTTCTTCAGCCGGTATTTGCTTTCCGGTATTTTTGATATCCGCCCTTATCTGTGAAGAAGCGCTTTCATCGAAAAATGGAATTTTATTGGCCATGGCTGCTAAAAAAGCGGTTTCGGTTCCTTGGTGGGTATTGATCCAACTGCGATAGTCTTTGAGAATTTTGTCGAGGAATTCGCCGTTAACTTCTACAGGCAAGCGGATGTCAAGAATGCCATCTTGAGACAGTTCTTGCATTTCCTCCGGTATTTTTGTGCCGGAGATCTGATACACCGCTGTCTGATGAAAACAGGCGGAGAGTGCTTTGCCCACGGATTTGGGGGTATAGGTAAATGGGAAATAGATTGGGTTCATGGTTCCTCTGTCAGAGCTCGTTAAATTGTTGATTGGTCTATTCGTTGGTTGGTTTTTGGTCTTTAATGGTAATTCCTCTGGCCTTGAGCTGATCCCGGATCTTATCGGCAAGATCCCAGTTTTTTTCAAGCCTGGCCTGTTCTCTTTCTTTGATGAGGCGCTGCACATCAGGATCATCATACGCATCTTCAAAATCAAAAATTTTCAGCACAGCATCCAGATTGCGAAACGCATCTAAAATTTTCAAAGCATCGTTTGTAACCAATCTGTTTTCCAAAACCAGAATGTTCACCTTTTTGACATTTTTAAATATGGAAGCCATGGCCGCCGATATGTTCAGGTCATCATCCATGGCACTGACAAATCCCTGCTTGATGTCGTACAGCAACTGATCCAGTTCAGGGTAGGGCGATCCGCCCGGTTTCATGTGAATGAGCGAGTTGATGCAGGAATCAAGCCGTTTTAGAGAGGGCTTTACATCTTCGAGCCGCTCTTTGGAAAACGTGATCGGTTTTCGATAATGGCAGGAAATGAGCCAGTATCTGATCTCCCTTCCGGAGTAACCCATGTCCGTCAGATCAGACAAGGTTTCCCCGGCCCCCTGTTCGTCTACTATCTTTCCGTGAACAAGAACCCGGTCGCAGTGCATCCAGAACCTGGCAAGGGGTTTTCCGGTTACTGCTCCGGCAATGGCGATTTTGTTTTCATGATGGGGAAAAACCAGCTCACGGCTGGCGGTATGAATATCATAGGTTTCTCCAAGATATTTCATGGCCATGGCCGCACACTGAATATGCCAGGATGGGCGAATGTTTCCCCAGTCGGTTTTGGTGAAAATTCCCCGTTTCAGTTCTGAGAGCTTGGATCGTTTTAACAACGTAAAATCTCTGGGATTGTCCTTTTCATATTCATCCAGATCCACGGTGGCGCCCAGCTTGATTTTGTTGAGATCAATCCCTGACAGCCGGCCGTAATCGGAAAAGCGGGAGATATCGAAATACAAGGATCTCAATTTTTCATATGCAAACCCCTTCTTCACCAGTTTTTCAGACAGCGACACCATATCGTCGACATGCTCGCTGGCTTTGGGATAATTTGAGGCAGGCTTGATGTTCAGAATTTTTAGATCTTCTTTGAAGGAATCGATATGTTGTGTGGTGAATTCAGTTAAATCCAAACCTGCTTTTTCAGATCCATCGATGGTTTTGTCGTCCAGGTCGGTGATGTTCATAATGTGTGTGACATCATACCCCCGGTATTCAAGATAGCGGCACAAAAGATCCGAAAAGATAAAACGCCGGCATTGTCCCAGGTGCAGTCTTGCGTAAGCCGTGGGTCCGCAGGAATACATGGAGACCTTGCCCGGCAAAAGCGGTTCGAACGGCTCTTTGCTCCGGCTCATGGTGTTGAAGAGTTCCAGAGTGATTTTTTCCTGCACCGCAAAAAGCGTGGTGCTGAGATACCGTTCTCCGCCGTCCGGAAAAATCACCACAATGGTGCCGTCGGTCATTTCTTCGGCTTTCTTTTGAGCAATCACCATGGCGGCGCCGCTGCTCATCCCCACAAAGATCCCTTCTTCTTTTGCCAGGCGCCGGGTCATTTCAAAGGCTTCTTCATCGTCGATATTCACGATTTCGTCCAAAAGTTTCTTTTCAAATATCTCCGGACGATAGGCCTCCTTCATATTTTTCAGACCCTGGATTTTATGCCCCAGATACGGCTCAACACCCACGATGCGGATGCCTGGATTATATTCTTTCATCCGTCTGGTAAGACCCATGAGGGTTCCGCTGGTCCCTAAAGTGGCAACCACCATGGTCACCTTTCCATCGGTCTGCTCCCAGATTTCCGGGGCGGTTCCAAAATAGTGGGCCTGCCAGTTTGCGGGATTGTTGAACTGATCGGCCATAAAATAGGTGTCGGGGTTTTCACGGGCCAGTCGATAGACCTCTTCAATGGCGCCGTCGGTTCCCAGATGTCCGGGGGTCAGCAAAATATCCGCCCCCCGCGCCTTTAAAATTTTCTGGCGTTCAACACTGGCTGCATCAGACATGGTCAATAAAAGTTTATACCCCTTCACGGAACACACCAGTGCCAGTCCGATTCCTGTATTTCCGCTGGTAGCCTCGATCACGGTTTTGTCCGGGGTCAGCTCACCGGATTTCTCACCGTTTTCGATCATATACAGTGCGGCCCGGTCCTTAATGGAACCGCCCGGATTCAGATATTCCAGCTTTGCCAGTATCTTTACATTCGGATTTGGGTTGAGCTGCCTAATTTCAACAAGGGGCGTATTGCCGATGGCGTTAAGAATAGAAAACGTCATTATATCGATGTCCCATTTCTTCCGGGTTAGATCCTGCGGTTAATTTCTGCATCCAATATTTTGATAATCTCCTCTCGAACCCCATGCTCATCCTTTGATGCATCGATGATGCGAAACCGTTCGGGCTCAAGGCGTGAAAGTTCAAGATACCCGGATCGCACTCTTTTATGAAAAGATAGCGTTTCTTCTTCGAACCGGGTCTCTTCACCGGTTCGGGTTCCTGCTTTGATCTGTTTCCAGGCGCGGGCCAGGCCGATCTCCGGCGGCAGATCCAAGAGGAGGGTGATGTCGGGTTTTAAATTTTCGAATAACAGCTTGTGCATTTTTTCGATCAAACCGATATTCAGCCCTCTTGCAAATCCCTGATAAGCCATAGTGGCGTCATAATAGCGATCACACAGGACCATCTTGCCGTCGGACAATAACGGAATAATATATTCTTTGATATGCTGGGCCCGATCTGCCGTATACAACAAAAGCTCCGTCAACGGATCCATGTCTTTGCTCAAGGGGTCCAGGAGAATGGCCCGTATCTTTTCCCCGATCCGTGTGCCTCCCGGCTCCCTTGTGATGACACAGTCATGGCCTTTGTCCTGAAGAAACCTCACCGTATGCTTTGCATGGGTGGTCTTGCCTGATCCTTCTATTCCTTCAAAAGAGATAAACATAACGATATAAGTGCCTAAAGTGAACTAAAGTTAAGGTATTCTATCATTTTTGCCTTCTATCTAAACGTCTGTAAATGCCTCTGACCAAATGATTCGTTCAATCTAATAATGGCTTTTGTATTTATTAAGATTTTATATTTTAAACCTAAATTTATGGAATAAAAATTACATCTCTAACTTTAGGCACTTTAGATCATTTTAGATCACTTTAGGCACTTTTCTTTCCTTTATAAAAATGACGTTCCAGCAGTCGATGGTAAGACGTCCACGTTTCATCAGGGTCTTCTGAGGCGATGAAATCACGAATGGCGTTAACCTTGGAGTCGATTTCGTCAATATAATTGAGTAAAACAGCCTCGATGGTTTTGGGCGGTTCCGGAGAGCCGAACTCCCGGGTACCATGATGACTGACAATCAGATGCTTTAGCAAAAGCATCTGGTCTTCCGGGAAATGTTCGATTCCTGATAACTTATCATCCACCATTTTGATCCCGATGACAATATGGTTCAGCAACCGGCCTTTGTCGGAATAGTCTATCTTGAATTGATACTCAAACTCATCAATTTTTCCGATATCATGAAGAATTGCGCCGGATAGCAGAAGGTCTCGATCGATTCCGCTGTAATGCCCTGCAATTTTATCCGCCAGGCTTACCATTGAAAGGGTGTGTTCCAACAGGCCGCCGATATAGGCGTGGTGCATTTTTTTCCCCGCAGGTGCGGTTTTGAATTTATTCACAAATTCCTTGTCTTTAAAGAAAGCGTCAATCAGCGCTTTGAGATAATCGGTGGTTATGGAATCCATGCGTTTCACAAGCCGTTCAAACATGCCCTCAATGTCTCGGGAGGTTTGCGGCAAAAAATCGGAAGGATCGACCCTGTCAGGGGAAAAAGGTTCCATGTTTTTTATGACAACCTGCAAGGTCCCTCTGTAGTCACTGACACTGCCGTTTACATGCGCAAAATCCCCGGATGTGATGCCGGCGGCTATCTGATCCACATTATCCCACACCACTCCTTTTATTGTTCCGGTTTTATCGGAAAGGGTT
>CAXMTB010000014.1:0-35463 GCA_964195835.1 uncultured Nitrospinaceae bacterium
TACAGATCCAGATCCATCACAACAACATCAGGGGTGTTCTTTTCAATAAATATTATATAAATTATTATCATATTATCCACGTCACAAAACCTTTAACCCACAAGAGGACAACAAATGGCAGAAGAACTTGATCCAAACGAACTGGTTAGTTTTAGAGAATTGTTGTTTTCAAATAATATAATCCTGGACGCTGTTACCCGGTTACTTATTGAGAAAGGCATAATTACAGATGAGGAATTTTTTGCCAAACTGAAAGAAGTGCAGATGGAATACAAGAGTAAGGACAATGCTTAAAAATATCATATCAGGTGATCAAATCGGTGCTGACCAAGGTGCACTTGATGCGGCCATTAAAGAAAGGGGGCGGGGTTAAAATTGCGCATTTCCGGCGGGCGCCAGGTTATTTCCGTAAGTTTCCCGTCCGGATACGATCGAGGGCGGTTTCGATGGGTTGCGGGTCGATATGCCGCATGAGGGCGCCGATGTACTGAATCTGCCTGCGCCGGGCGCCATGGCTCCTTATTTTACGTGCGAATTCGATGGCCGTCAGAAGCTTCTCCGGCAGCCCCATGGTCTCAAGCTGGCCGAACGGCAGGGCGACCAACTGTTCGCCCAGGCGCTGCAGGGCCCGGTCTTCATTTTTTTTTTGGGTTCTGCTTTTATAATCCGTATCCATTTTACAGGTTTCCCCCTTCCGGTTTACCTTGCAGTTGCGTAAAAAAACATCTAATACTGCAAAAGGTTTGAAATGATCAAGCAATATCTCGACTGTTCTTTCCGGCTCCGATTAAAACGAAAGCGGTGAAAAATGGTATCAGGCGATTGGATCAAACGCCGTAGAAGAGAAAAGCGGCAAGCGGCGGTATATCAGTATCAGAAGGATTGCCGTTATTTTGCCCAGATAGCCGACAGCTTAAAAGAAGCCGGTGCGGAGGAGCTCTCTGAACTCGGCGCCGAAGATGTCAGGCCGGAATTTAGCGGAATTCATTTCAGGGCGGACAAATCAACCCTGTATCGAATTAATTATCTGACCAGGCTTCTTTCACGGTGCCTTGCGCCGTTAATATCATACGCTTGTCATGATACCGATACGTTGTATCAGAAGGCCAAACAGATCGAGTGGGAAGATTTTTTTGCAAAAGGCAATACCTTTGCCGTATCGGGGAGTGTTTCCGACAGCGTGATTTCGCATTCAAAGTACGCTGCCCTCCGCCTTAAAGATGCGGTTGCCGACTATTTCAAAGAAAAAACCGGTCAGCGTCCGGATGTGTCGGTAAGGAATCCGGATATCCTGCTGAACCTTCATATCAGGCACGATAAGGCAGTAATAAGCATCGATACTTCAGGCGGCGCGCTTCACCGGAGAGGATACAGAGAGGAGACCGTTTCGGCGCCGATGCAGGAAACCGTCGCCGCCGCGATTATCCGATTCAGCGAATGGGACGGTTCTGTTCCTTTATATGATCCTTTGTGCGGTTCGGGAACCCTTTTGTGTGAAGCGCTCATGCGGTATTGCAATATTCCTGCGGGTGTTTTCAGGAATCGATTCGGTTTTGAATGTCTACCCGACTTTGACGACGCTGTCTGGAAGCAGGTAAAAAAAGAGGCCGACGGACACATCCGGGAACTGCCGAAAGGGCTGATTGCGGGCAGTGATGTGTCCGCGGAGGCTGTCAGCGCGGCGCGGACAAACCTGATGGGGCTCCATTACGGAAATAACGTAAGCGTTGAAAAGACGGACTTCAGAGATCTGCCCGCCCTTGAAGAGCATGTAATTGTAACCAATCCGCCTTATGGCATTCGGATGGGGGGAGACGAGAACCTTGAAATGTTTTATAAAAATCTCGGCGATTTTCTGAAACGAAAATGCAAAGGCTCGGCCGCCTTTGTTTATTTCGGAGAACGGGAGTATATCAAAAAAATCGGGCTGAAAGCATCATGGAAAAAACCGATCAAGGCCGGCAGGCTTGACGGCAGGCTGGTTAAATACGAGATGTACTGAGAACACTAAGAGGGTCTGCTCCCGGCATTTGAAAAAACCGGGTACAAGGATACAATCGGGACTGAAAACAAGGCGGTCGGGTCGAAAGCGCCGGTAAAAGCCGGCAAAGAGTAGGGGGTGACCAGCTCCTGGTAAACCTTTGTATTAATTTCCGCGATGCCATAACATGGTTCTTCACATAACGGAATTTCAAGAGATGTCTTCGACCAGTTTTGTGAAGATGTTGGCGTTACTGAGAATACCGATCAATTTGGTTCCGTCGACCACGGGCAACCTTCTTACACCCACCATTCGCATCATCTGATGACAGTTTGAAATCGACAAGCCGCTATTAACAGTAATCGCAGGCTTGGTCATCACATCTTCGACCAGGAGTGATGCCCCCCCTCCGGCTGGGTCCATGACAATCGCTTCAACGACATCCTTGCGAGTAATAATGCCGAATGCATCCCCATCGCTATCAGGTTCAACGATAAGACTCGATACGCCGAAATCGTGCATCATTTTAATAGCCGTTAACAGCGTAATATCTTTATTGACCGTCTTGGCATCAGCCTTCATAAGATCTTTGACTCTGATTCTATTTACATCCATATCTCTTTGCCCTCCATATAAAACACTATATACTTTAAACCTGCATTGATAAAGTTATGTTGCAAGCTCCACAGCCTGTTGTTCTTCATTCAAAACAAACAGAGCTTTTCCTATGATATCTTCTTTGACATGATAGACGTACCCGCTTATAATTATGGTAGTCCCGCAATATACGGCCTTATTAACCTTCACTTCCACAGGTTCCGTCTCTGTTTCAGATATTTCTTGTGCCAGTTTTTGTCGGTATTTGACCATCATGGTTTCTTTACGCACGACTTCACGCCTAAATTTAACCAGTTTTTCAAGTCTGCGGGTTATTTCTCCAGGAAGCGTTTTGCTTTTATATTTTTTAACGAGTCGGGCTAAAACCTTGTCCGTCTTAGCCCTTTTTCGCTTAAAATCCTCCAACTGTTTTTTAGCATCAGCCAAAAGCTTCCGAGTTTTTGAAATTCCAGCGCTTACAGATGTTTTGATTCCGGCATGGGATCCAATCTCGTTAACTTCCACACCCTTGGCAGCCACAACTGAACCGCCCCTTATACGACCTTTTCCTTTAGTTACCATGATGCTGCCATTGGCGGATACAGTGCTGCGCAATATGTCATCATGGACAAATATGTCGCCATCGGCATGGACCCGGGCACTTTCAAAAAAACGGGCCGTGATATTTCCGCCGGCCTGGACTCTTCCTTCAGCCGAACCGATGATCCCGCCGTTTATGTAGATGTCGGCACCTGCTTCAACAATAGCGTCTTCAACACCGCCTCCGATTTTTATTTCATCGCTGGCGCGCACTTCGAATCCCGAATGAATCCAACCTTTGATATCCAGCGACCCTTCCATTGACAGGTTGCCAATTGAATAATCCACATCACCGGGCACTTCGTACTGTTTGGAAATCCATATTTTGTTTTCCGGTGCGAAAAAAACTATGCCATCGATTTCGGATGTAAAACTAATCCCATCGTCTGAAACCATAACGTTGCCCGCCGGCTTGAGGGTTTTTTCGCTGCCGGGTTTGGTAGGAAGGATATTGCCAAATACGTCAAACCCTTCTATCCCGGGTGTCGGCGGGATCTTGACTGCCAGCAGCATTCCCGCCTTGGCGCTTTGTATGGATTGGCGTTCTTTATAATTAATGTTTCCGGAGTGCTCATCAATAGTTCCCGCAATCTTCTCCGGTTGAAATTTAAGTTCGATTTGCGCGTCCTCTCCTCGCTGGGCTACTCTCCCCTCTGCAATCACTACATCATGAACCGGCATGTTTTTTGAGGCAGCCTCGTTCAACGCCTGTTCAATGGCGCTGCCATCGATACCCTGGACTATTCCGCAGCCGGCGAGTAATTTTTCAACCAACTCCATAGTAAGCATCCTGCCTGACTCCGACGGAGGATGAACAGAGAGATAGACGCTTAATTTATCCTCAGACACAATCAGCGGCTCGTTGACACACAATTGACCATTGATGTAATCTGCATAGCCTGCCAATATGCCCTCGGCAACGATAAAGGTCACGCCGTCATAGAGAACAGTAACGTTCGTGCCGGGAGTTATCTGTTTGTCCTTGGGTTCGGCACCGGTCAGGGGTTTTCCGGTTATGGTGCTGCCATGCAAAGGTTTTTCCGGCAAAGTTCTTATGGCAAGTACATCGCCGGCTGAAAACATTTCCTTGATAACGGAAGATTCAGGCAGTCTGCCGTCTTGTCTTGTAGCATCGACGGTTTCGGGATCATCGCTGTTAAGACGAAATTTGAATTCTATCCGGGCATTAACGCCGTCTTTGGCCGGGGTAGCCTCGGCGACCATGAGGTCCTGAAGCGGTTCGTCCGCCTCAATGGCCTTTATAACCGAATCTTCTTTAATACCGCTGATTACGCCTGCCTGTTTCAGCGTCGTACATACATCTTTATATGTAAGCTTGCTGTTGTCGGCAAGTGTAGGGAATATGGACATTTTAGCCCACATCCCGTCCTTGCTGACCTTGACCGGATTTTCTACCGACACTTTCTTCCGGGTTAATTGCGCCGTACCATATATGGCAGCCAGAATTGTATTGCCGTCCTTGGTGACGGTAACATTGTCTCCGGAAGCAAAATCGGCCTCATTGCCCTTTTTTGCAGGAACTTCTTCACCGAAAATGTTTCTGCCCGGTGTTCCTTTTGTGGCGGGAATTCGAACAGCGACGATCTGGCCCGGTTTGACCATCATATTGGACTTAGGATCTTTATTGACGGCATCCTGCCCGATTTTCAGATCGATTCGGGCGTCTTGGCCGCTTTTGGCAGGTTCGCCGACTGCAACCTGGATATTGTTACTCGGAGTGCCGGTATTTATAACTTCGGAAACAATATTTTTGATGACTTCCTTATTGATGCCGAAAACAATTTTGAGATCGGCGAGGGCGTGTTCAATGTCTTCAACTGTTACCGGCCTGCCCTTGCCCAAAGGCGGCGTTATTGTCCTGATGGCGACACCCATTTTATCTTCCGAGACGGCAATATCGAATTGGCCGGGCATGTTCTTTATCGAAACAGCATAAGTTTTTTCATCGACCAATACGACTTTGACATCCTCGGGTTGAACGCCGAGCTGCCGGGCGCCTTCAATACGAGCGCTTTTGTCGGTTTCTACGGAAACGGTAACGGTGCTAGGCTGCATTGTTTAACGGTCTCATGTCATTGAAAATTTATAAACACTATGCCAAAATCAATTTGTTTTTAACATTAATAATTCTGTGAATGCAAGTTTTAGAATTTCTCATAATATTGTTGCGTTTCAAAACAAGAGAAATGCGGGGTCAAGAAATGGGCAAGTGCATTTGCAGGTTAACCGGTGGATAATTTCCTATTCCTCATCTTCGGGATAAAACGTAAAGCCTGTTGTTGATTTTTTGGCAAAGAATTTTAGAAAGCTGACTTCCTTTATTTCTTCCAAATTAATTGTCGGGCGATCAGCATTTTGATTTAATACGGTATCCCTTAAATTAGGATTTTGATGAGTTAAGATGATGGCAATCTTTTCAGCCTCTTGCGGGTTCTCTGCCTTTACATATCTCGTGGCATAAAACCCAAACTTTTTGAGTTCACCGTCAAAATTGAGGAGGAAATTCTTCCCATGGAGTTTAACCTTGAATTTTTTCATAAAGTTCTCTTTTCCGGCTAACATTAGATATTAAATAGTCGGCGTTGTAACTCGTACTCTTGCCAGTAGGCCAACTGAAATCTCAATTGAGGTGGAAGTCGATTTATGCCTAATACATATATCATAAGAATGAAAAGGGCAAACTCCAAAAAAGGATTTACCCTTATTGAAAAAGATATCACAAATATTTTAGGATCCTGATATTTACAGGATCTTCACGGTAAAATGTAATTGGGGTTTGGTACAAGTTTGTTAGAGTGATCCCAAAAATTGAAACAGGTCCGATTCGTGTGATCTCCGTTACATATCTCAGGTTGGCTTATATGTGTGATCGTGACAATATCTGAAAAATTCGCTGGATAAAAATTATCCACTTTTTATTACCTTAATATTTTATTTGTTTCATAATTTATCTTTCCGTATGTTTGGCATCATGATAATAAAGCATCTTTACAACCGTTTGTAGTTATTGTAGCTTATACCTGAATCCTGCATCTACAATCTTGATAGATTATCAAAGCATTAAATTTGGAATCGATTCGAACAGATGAGCCCAAACAATCATGAAGAAGAGCGTCATGTCGTAAATATCGCGTCCTACCTGAAAAGAGTGGCCAAAATCGCACCGTACAAACGGGCGGTTGTCTATCCCGCAGGCCGGGACAACTCCGGCCGGGTGATGTATTCTCATCTGACGTTTTTGCAGCTGGATCGAGAATCCGATTGTCTGGCGCACGGGATGGAAAATGCCGGGATCACCCGCGGAACCCGGACCATTCTAATGGTAAAACCGGGCCTGGAATTCTTTATGATTATTTTCGCCCTGTTCAAAGCCGGGGCCGTTCCGGTGGTCGTGGATCCGGGAATTGGGATTCGCCGAATGGTCGAATGCTTCAAAGAAGGCCGGCCGGAAGCGTTTATCGGAATTTCACCGGCCCACGTGATTCGAACTTTTTATCCCAGATTTTTCAAAACCGTCCGGGTTTGGGTTACGGTGGGAAGACGCTGGTTCTGGAGAGGTTTTACCCTGAATCAGATGCGTCAGGTGCCCTGGAAACCCTACGTTACTGCCAAAACCCGGGGAAACGATACCGCTGCCATATTGTTTACAACCGGCAGCACAGGCCCTGCCAAGGGTGTAGTATACACTCATGGAAACTTCGACGCGCAGTTGCGTCATATAAAAACCCATCTGGGGCTGTCCATGGAAGAAATCGATCTTTCCACATTTCCGCTTTTTGCGTTGTTTTGGCCGCCGTTGGGAATCACCTCCGTCATTCCGGACATGGACCCCACCAAGCCTGCCCGTGTAAATCCGAAAAAGATTATCGAGGCCATCCAGAACCAGGGCGTTACCAGCATGTTTGCTTCTCCCGCTCTGTTGAATCGCGTGGGTGACTATGGCAAAAAGAGAAATATTATACTGCCGTCTCTGAAACGGGTCATTTCCGCCGGCGCACCCGTATCCCCATCGATTGTCGAAAAATTCGCGTCCATGCTGGGTGAAAATGCTCAGATTCATACACCTTACGGGGCTACCGAAGCGGTGCCCATTATATCCATCACCAGCAATGAAATCCTTACTGAAACCCGAAAATTCAGCGAAAAGGGCTTCGGGATATGCATCGGGCGACCCATCAATGATCTAAAGATCCGCATCGTAAAAATCAGTGATGATCCTATTCAGAAGTGGTCGGACGATCTTGTGGTTGAAGATGGTGAGATGGGTGAGATAACGGTAGCCGGTGATCTCGTGACCCGGCAATACTTTGAAAAGCCTGAAGCTGACGCAAAGTCCAAGATCGAAGACAAAGATTCCTTTTGGCACCGAATGGGAGACGTGGGATGGAAGGATTCAAAGGGGCGAACATGGTTCTGCGGAAGGAAAAGCCATCGTGTGGTGACTAAAGAGAATACCCTTTTCACCATACCTTGTGAAGCCATCTTCAACAATCATCCACAAGTGTTTCGAAGTGCCCTTGTGGGAATCGGCCCCCGCAATCAACAAAAACCGGTCATATGCATCGAACTGAAACGAAGTCGCCATGGCTTAAACAAAAAGACGATAAAGAATGATCTTCTTGAGCTTGCCGAGCAGAATGAATTGACAAAGGACATCAAAACCATATTGTTTCACAAGTCTTTTCCCGTGGACATTAGACACAACTCAAAAATTTTCCGTGAAAAACTGGCCTTATGGGCTGAAAAGAAATTAAGTTAAATAGGACACAGATTTTCACAGATATACACAGATAATATTGAATTAAGGGGCTTCGCCCCCAATTTAAAAATCTTGCTAATCTGTGTTCACCTGCCCGCTCGTGCCTTGCAGTGGCAGGCGGGTCTGTGTCCAATAAAAAAAATCAAGACGTTAAATGAAAAATAATGAATCCATTACAGGCAAGTCTTCCCATAAAGTTCTGATCACTGGCGGCGGCGGATTTTTGGGCGGTGCCATTGTCAGACAACTGGTGGAAAGAGGCGACCGTGTCATCAGCTTTTCACGGCGCTTTTATCCGGAACTTGCGGCGATGGAAGTTGAACAGATCCAGGGAGACATCAGCGATGCAACTGCTGTCGAACAGGCATGCCGGGAAGTCGATCTCGTATTTCACGTAGCAGCAAAACCCGGTATATGGGGAGATTATATAACGTACTACCGAACCAATGTCATCGGGACTCAAAACGTAATCATCGCCTGTAAACAGCATAACGTTTCACGGCTTGTTTATACCAGTTCTCCCAGTGTTGTTTTTGACGGTGATGATATGGAAGGTGTTGACGAGTCTGTTTCATATCCTGAAAAATATCATACCCATTACCCGAAGACAAAGGCCATGGCCGAACAGTTTGTGATAGCGGCCGCCGAAGAAGGGTTGAAGACCATTATTTTGAGGCCTCACTTGATATGGGGTCCACAGGACAATCATCTGGTTCCGAGAATTATTGAACGGGCGAATCGTTTGGTTAAGGTGGGAAACGGCAGAAACCTGGTGGACACCATCTACATCGATAACGCCGCCGATGCTCATATTCAAGCTGCTGACAGACTGGGACAAAACCATAACCTTTCCGGCAGGGTTTATTTTATCAGTCAGGACGATCCCGTTCCTTTATGGGAGATGGTCAACAATATTTTAAAAAGAGCCGGTCTGGCCCCTGTTCAGCGTTCGATATCCCGCAACACAGCATGGATGATTGGCGCTGTCCTGGAAATTTTCTATAAGATGTTTAAGATCAGCGGCGAACCCCGGATGACGCGTTTTTTAGCCGATGAACTTTCAACAGCCCACTGGTTCGATATCAGCGCGGCAAAAAAAGACCTGGGATACGCGCCTAAAATTTCGATAGAAGAGGGGCTATTCCGGCTTGAAAAATGGCTTCAGCATAAGCCAGAAATAGGAAAGAGAAAAGAGGAAAGAGGATAAAGGAAACCACGGATGAACACGAATAAACACAAATATTTTGAAAAATAAGAAAGAAAGAAGGTGAAGAGCAAGAAGGTGAGAAGATCAGAAGGTGAGAAGGCCGGCTTTTCTCAGACCCTTCAACCTTGAACCCTGAACCATGAACCGTGAACCGTGATTGGAAGGAACTTATTAATCATGGAATTGACCGACCTTTTACCTCTTGAAAATTGGAAGGAACTCGAAAAGGAAATCACCCGCAGATCCGGCCTTGATGCCAATATTTTTAATATCGACGGCATCAGAATTACCGATTATAAAAATTGGGCAAACAGGCTATGTCCTGCCATAAAGGCTACCGATAAAGGCCAAAGCTATATCTGCGCAGTTGCTCACATGAACCTTTCAATTCAGGCAAAACAAACCCAAAAGAGTCTGGTGGAAGAATGTGATGCAGGACTGGTCAAGATCATTGTTCCAATTTTTATGAAGGATGAGTTTTTTGGGGCAGTCAGCGCCTGCGGATTCTTGCT
This sequence comes from uncultured Nitrospinaceae bacterium, assembly GCA_964195835.1. GTDB lineage: Bacteria > Desulfobacterota > Desulfobacteria > Desulfobacterales > UBA11574 > UBA11574. The sequence goes on from CAXMTB010000014.1 coordinate 9,678, forward strand.
TGATGATGGCGAAGTCGACTCTTTTTTGGTGAATATGACCACCGGGATCGATGAAGAAGACATTGAGAGACTTTCAGCTGATATCGAAACAATTTCAACCGAAAAAGCCAGTACTGTCATATCCTACATAGAGGAAGAAATCAGTAAAATTATCAGTAAATTTGAGAAAAAATGAAAAAGGCATCTCATTTTTGTTTCAATGAAATGCCTTTGATCACATGATTTTTAAAATAACTAAGCTTTTTTGACGTTTTTGGCTGCGGGTCCCCGATCGCTCTCTTCCACGTCAAACGTTACTCTGTCACCTTCAGCGATGGTCTTGAAACCATCCATAGTGATGGACGAAAAATGGACAAAAATGTCTGTTCCGTCTTCCTGCTCTATGAATCCAAATCCCTTTTTGTCACTAAACCACTTTACGATCCCATCTGCCATAACTCTGACCTCCTTCTGAATCCTTTCAATTTTGACCTAAGCTTCAGGTCGTCACGCCAGCAAAAGGGAAAGGTCCTTTAGAGCGAAATCGACCCGCAAAAACAACATATCCCTATACTAAAAAACAATTAAATATTTTCATCTCAAAGGAAAAACCAAATGTCAAGGCAAAATAGATTTTGGAACGATTTTAGATAGAAATCCCTTCAAAATGAATGGAAATGACTTAAAAGATGATAGGATGAGCAGGAATCAAAGGGTACTGTCAGATGTATCTTCCTGTTCGTATGTTAGTTGAGGAGGACGATCATCGATTTTGTTGTATTCCAACCGGAGGCGATATTTGTCGATTTCAGCCTGACGGTCTATGCTCTTTTTGGCTAAAAGATACCTTAAATAAATTATCCATATGAACAGGCCCAGGAAAACAATGCCCACAGCCAAAAAAATCCATTTATATCGAATTATTGTTTCGGTACCTGTCCGCCCAATATAGACGATCAAATTGGGAATAATCCAGTATAAAAAGACGGCAAGGAAAATAAAAAACCCTATTATAAAAATGTTAAACTTGCTGATTGCAGCGATGATCTTTTCGAATCGGTATTCATATTCCGTTCTTTTTAAATCCGTTTCGTATAGGATTTTTTCTTCCTTTAAAAAAAGGGACTGATAGGCACGCACAAAAAAAGCGAACAAAAGAAAGGCAGCAACAGGTATCCCTACAGCCGATGCAAACCATGCTCTGAACGGGAAAGGAAGGTCCTTGGTTACAAGTTTGACCTGGTACTGTTCAAAGGGGCCGAATGTTTTTTCAAAATAGTATTTATTGAACTCGCTGAGGTTTTTACCGTCTGTCTCATGTATGACACTTCCTTTGGCATCCATCACCTGCAGCCAGGATTTTCGGCCGGACTTCATGGCTGTGAGCGCAAAAATCTGGAGTTCAACCAAAAAAAGAACAACTGAAATAATGATGAAAAGCGTCTTGTTCTCTCTCATGAAAGACGTTACGTTTTTTCTTTGTGACATCCTGTTTTCCCGACACGCTTTTTAAAAAGATTACCCATTATTTATCACAACGATGAAGCCATATACAAGTTTAAACCGGAAACTTGCCGGTCAAATTTTGAAGTGAAAATCTCAATATGGGCAAAATGGCCGTGGACGTCTGGCTTTCCCTTGATAAGCTTGAAGAATTAACCAGTTTGACTCAGTGGGGCTGAACATGGTTGCTATTTCTGGAGAGACTTCTGAAGAAACAGGACAAGAGTCTGAAGAGATCTAAAGCCTGCCCTGGCCTCCGGCTCGTAGAGCCTACGCCTCGGAGAGTGAAACCGGACGTTCATTTTTGCCAAGAACGTATTATTTGCTGTATTTGAGATATGTTGCAGTTGTACTAAAGAGCGGGTCTGGGCCAGGGTTTAAAGTGAACTAAAGCCCGCCGTGGCCTCCGGCTCCGCTTCCAGCCCGTAGGGCTTACTGGCCGGAGGGTAGAGCTGACGCCTCGGAGAGTGCGGATCGTTTATAGGCGTAACAAAGTCTGGTCCTTTGGGCCAGGCTTTGTTACGCGATACCGTTAAGCTTATTCTTTTGGATGACATTCGGTGCAACTGGTCGGAACGATCATTTTCTTTTTTTCCGATGCCTTGTATAACATTTCCATTTTTTTCTGCTTGGCTTTTGTTTCTTTGTGACATCCGATACAGGTTTGATGATAGGCATATTTATAATATTTTATCCCATCTTCCGTATAAGCCAGGTACTTTGTGGGCCTTTTCGGCGCTTTCAAAAGATCATGACAATTCGATGTTGTACAGTTGGTGATTTTGGTATTTCCTTCCCATTTGTGGTGGCATGTTCGGCAATCATATTTAAAATGTTTGGCATGATGGAATTCGACCGGAGATCTCTTTGGTTCGACCGAGGGATCGGGTTCCAGCACAATAACGCCCATCGGGACAACCATATCCTCAACGGCTGCTTCCGTATCGCTTTCATTCTGTCCGGCAACATTTAGCGCCATTCCAAAAACAAAAACAACTACCAAACACAACACCGCCACTCGTATTCTGTACATCCTCTTCCTCCTCATTAAAAAAACAATAAATTGAGCTTTATACGATCTTTTTATCAAAAGTTTCAAAAAAAGTATTAATTAAGACAGCCGGGAATTTTTATCGTTAAATCGATCCATGGTAATGCTGAATAATAAAAATTTTTCCGCCGCCCTTTTAACTGAAAACGGACCATATTGAAATAAGAAACTACTTATGCTAAATAAATAAAAAAATTTCAATGAAAAAAGTGAGTGTAAGGGCTTTTTTTTGACTGGCAATCAAATAATTTAGAATTTTCCCTGCTTTTAAGGCTTTTTGGCCATATTCGGGTGCAAAACTTGAGTTCTAAACAGGTTGGCTGCTTTGCTATTTCTCGCCATAACAGGAAAACGATGGAGGAAAAATGATCATCACCAATATTGAAACGGTTCCAGGTAAAAATATTGTAGAGCATTTTGGGTTGGTCTCCGGAAGTACGATCCGGGCCAAACACATAGGTAGAGATATAATGGCGAGCCTGAAAAATCTGGTGGGCGGGGAGCTAAAAGGGTACACACAGCTTTTACAGGAATCCCGTCAACAAGCATTGGACCGGATGGTTGATCAGGCACGTCAACTCGGCGCCAATGCCATCGTCAATGTGAGATTTTCGACCTCCTCCGTTGCCCAGGGGGCCGCTGAATTATATGCGTATGGAACAGCCGTTCGTATCGAATAATAAGGAGATTGCCGGTGTATAATTTATTATTTTTCATAACTCTGATCGCAGTCGGTTATCTGGCGGGCACCTTTGCAGAACGATATCACTACCGTTCCATCCATCACCGTGAAAAAATGTTCATTAATTTGCCTGCCGTGACCATGAAAACTGTCGACTATCCTGATGATAAGATCAAATCTGCTGAATTGGTGTACGGCAGTGCCGTCATTTCCATTGATTATTTTAAACGATTCACAGCATCACTTCGCAACATTTTCGGCGGTACCGTCAAGTCTTACGAAAGTCTCGTTGACCGGGCGCGCCGGGAAGCGCTCCTTCGCATGAAGGAAATGGCAGGTGATTCAAAAATCATTGTCAATGTCCGCATCGAAACATCCACCATTGGCAGAAATGCCAATAAAAAGAGCGTGGGATGTTTAGAGGCCATCGCATACGGGACTGCCCTGACCATGGATCAGTAGATGAAGTATACGCCCCGGTTACCGAAGTCGAATGTCAATGTGACGCCCACCTCTATGCTACGAGAATTTTTTGTCCTCACCCTCTCTTTGCTCGGTAGTGTCATTGCAATCTATATATTGCTGGGATTTGCGGTAGATCTGATTGTGCCACGGATTTCAACCGACCTTGAAACGAAAATGGCGGAACTCTTTATTCGATCCGTAGATGCCGAGGATATCGATTCGGAATGGGGGGGCTATGTCCAATCACTCGTGGAGGACCTTCAGAATCGTTGCACGAAACTGCCTTACCCGTTCAAAGTTCATGTTCGAAAAGCTTCATCGGTCAATGCACTGGCCTTTCCAGGTGGCCATATTATCGTTTTTACAGGACTTTTGGACAAGATAACCTCTGAAAACGAACTGGCATTTGCTTTTGCGCACGAAATGGGCCATTATATCAACCGGGATCATCTTCGTGGTGTGGGAAGGGCCTTTGTGTTCATAACAATCTCAACCTTTTTATTCGGCACGGACAGTAATATCAGCCAAATGCTGGCCCATGCTTTGAATATTACGGAATTGAGCTTTTCCCGAAAACAGGAAACCCGTGCAGACGAATTTGCACTCGATATATTAAATTGCGCTTATGGTAACGTTGCCGGTGCAACCGATTTTTTTAAAAGGCTTCCCAAGGAACAGGACCCGGGAACAATCGGCCATTACTTTGCATCGCATCCGGAGAATCTGAAGCGAATTGCGGATCTTAACAAAATAATTCGAGATAAAGGATTCAAACCGGCAGGGAAAAAACCCCTTCCAAAAATCGTGAAATAATTAAAAAACAAAAAAGAAATGCGGGATTCAAGTTAGATCGCTTTGCTCACAATTGGAAGCAGCATAAACCAGGAAGTATAAAAAGACATTTAATTCCAATTAATTGAAGAATTTCCGAGACGTTTATTAACCAGAAAGGATAACCTTAACATGCAAATCACCTTTTACGGCGCGGTGCGGGAAGTTACGGGTTCCATGCATCTTATCGAAACCGGAGACAATCGTATTTTACTCGACTGCGGGATGTTTCAGGGCCGTCGGAAAGAGACCAATGAAAAAAACCGAACCCTTCCGATTGATCCGGCGACCCTTACAAATGTCGTGCTTTCACATGCCCACATTGACCACTCGGGTCGAATTCCCCTTTTGACAAAAAACAACTTCGGTGGGCGAATCATCTCTACGCGGGTGACAGTTGATGCATGTGAATACCTCTTGCGGGATTCAGCATATATCCAGGAATCTGATGCAAGTTACCTGAATTATAAAACCCTTCGATCTTTTTTGTCAGAGAGGAAAACTTCTGATTCCAAGAAAAATATCTCGAAAAGAAAACTCAATGACATAAGAAAACTTTTGAAGAAAAGTGGACATCAGCTTGACATAGAAAAAATAGATGAACTTATTGGGAACTATAATTTGGAAGCGGTGACACCGCTTTACAGCATAGAAGACGCAGAATATGCCCTTAACGCTTTTGAAGGATATCCTTATCGTTCCCCGGCAACCATCGGAAACGACGCCACCTGCACATTTTACGAGGCCGGTCATATTCTGGGATCAGCCATATCCATCATTAAATTACGGGAAAACGGTAGACAATATGTCATCTGTTATACCGGTGATATCGGCAGGTTTAACAAGCCGATCATAAAAAATCCTGCCCTTTCTTTCTCAAACGATGATCTTGAGGTGGATTTGATGATTATGGAAAGTACTTACGGCGACCGCCTGCACGAACCATTAGAGGATTTAAAGCCCAGGCTAAAAAAGATTTTTTCTGAAACTTTCCAGCGAAATGGAACGGTGATTATACCGGCCTTTGCCTATGGGCGTACCCAGGAGTTGTTATATCTCATTCACGAATTGTATAATGAGGGTGAAGTCCAACGAGTTCCGGTATTTGTGGACAGTCCTCTGGCCACCAATATTACCCGGGTCTTTGGAGAACATCCGGAAGTATATGATAACGAAACCCATGAAACCTTTTTAGAAAAAGGCCAAAATCCGTTTTATTTTAATCAAGTCCATTTTGTGGGTTCAGTGGAAGAATCCATGGCCCTGAACCGTGAAGAAAAACCGCATATCGTCATTTCGGCATCGGGGATGTGCGAAGCCGGCCGTGTCCTGCATCATCTGCGCCATAAAATCCACAACCCCCGCCATACGATCCTCATTGTCGGTTATATGGCTCAAAACACGCTGGGTCGCCGCATTCTCGAACAGGGCCTCGAATATGAAAAATCAGGGCGAAAAGGTTCACCCCCTTTGTTAAAATTTTTAAACAAAACATATCCGCTAAAAGCCCATGTCGAAAAACTGGACGGCTTTTCCGCACATGGCGATAAGAACGAGATGCTTCGTTTTCTCAAAGAATCGAATTTGAAAATCAAAAAGATCGCCGTTGTTCACGGCGAAGAGGATCAGTCCCTTGCATTTGCAGATCATTTGCAGCATGAAGGCTTTCCGGCAATTGTACCCCATCCGGGTGAAACGATTAGAATAGAAGCAGATTGATGATCGACGCTGCGCCACAAAATAAAGACTTCTCCTTTTTGGCTGCATCCTTTACGGTGTTTATATGCATGCTCTTCGGCGCCAATGCCGTGGCCATTAAAATCAGCCTTGAAGGTATAGGTGTGTTCACCACGGCAGGCATCAGATTCGGCATCGCCTCGGTGGCAATTTTTTTATGGGCTAGAATCACCGGACGATCTTTTGAAATTAAAAAAGAGCAGATTTTTCAGCTGATTCTAATCGCTATTGTTTTTACTGCCCAATTATCCCTTTTCTACCTCGGGCTCAGCAAAAGTAATGCTTCCCGTGGAACTTTGATCGTCAATTTTCAACCTTTTTTTACACTGCTCCTTGCACATTTTTTTATTCCCGGTGATCGGATTACCAAACGAAAAATCATGGGGATGCTACTGGGATTTGCCGGGGTTGCGTTTGTGTTTTTGGAGAAAAAAGGGGTCACGAGCAATTTTAATATTGGGGATATGTTGATCCTGCTAGCCGCCTTTCTCTGGTCCTGTAATGCCGTCTATACAAAACGGATTATTTCCGCATTCAAGCCGTTCCAAATAGCGCTATTTCCAATGATATTTTCGGTGCCTTTCTTTTTTTTGGAAGGAGTTCTGTGGGATCATCATATGGTCACTTTTATCGATTCTAAAATTATCGGTGCCATGGTGTATCAGAGTCTGGTTACGGCATCCTTTGGCTTTGTGATCTGGAACAGTTTGCTGCAAAGGTACGGCGCCGTGGCATTGCATTCTTTTATCTTTGTTATGCCCATCAGCGGTGTTTTACTGGGAGGGCTGATCTTGGGAGAACCGATAACCACAAACATCCTTATCGCCATGCTGTTGATCGTTGCCGGCATCCTGATGACCCATATTAAACAAAAGAACCCCATACCATCGCTTCCTATTGGAAAAAATATTTAGACGGCTTCAAAGAGCGACTGTTGAAAAAAAAATGAGGTAATGCTAATAATAAGTTAGGGGCTTCGCCCCAATTGGAATGATGGAATTCTGGAATGGTGGAATAATGGGTTCTGTAATAATGCAATGTTGGGTTAATGGTAGAATTTGTGTGGATGATAAAATTAAAAATGGATAATATCCTTTCAAAAACCAACCTTCCAATATTCCAACCTTCCATTATTCCATGTTTGAGGCAAGCGTTCGGGTCTCAAAAAAATATCCTTTATTTTAATTATATTCGAGTGCGAAACTCGAGTTGAAGAGTTTAACCATGTCCAAACCATTTCAACATATTCGATTCAATCTGGTTTCAAAGCTGATTCTATCCGTGGGGCTGACTTTGCTTTTGAGCATATCCACATGGGCCTATTTTAATATAAAATATCAGACCAAAAAGATCACGCAAGATATTATGGTGGGAACCGACAGGTTGAGCAATACCATTATTCTTGGCGCCCATTATGCCATGATGCTGAATTCAAGAGAAGACATCAACCATATCATTAACAATATCAGCAAACAGAAAGAAATCGATACGATTCGGATATATAACAAAAAAGGACAAATAAAATTCTCGAACCGCCCCTTGGAACTCGACCTGACGACCAATATAAAAGCAGAGGCCTGTGATGTGTGCCACCGGAAAGAACCGCCTCTGGCTGAGCTCGATTTATCACAAAAAACCAGGACGTTTTATTCTTCTCAGGGTCATCATTTTCTCGGGATTATCAGCCCGATCCGAAATGAAACCGGCTGTTCGTCCGATTCCTGCCATGTGCATCCCACAGGGAAAAAGATACTGGGGGCGCTGGATGTTGTTGTCTCCCTTGAGCAGACAGATAACGACATCGCGTTTCTTAAAAACGGAATCATTGCTCTGGCTGTTTTTGCTTTTCTGGTAACCTCCGCCATTATTTTTGTCTTTGTGTTGAAATTTGTCAATCAGCCCATAAAAAAGCTGATTGATGCCAGCAATCTTATTGCCAGGGGCGAGTATTTAAGCAATATCGACATTAATCAAAACGACGAAATGGGGCAACTGTTTGTGGCCATTAACAAGATGGGCAAGAGAATTGCCTCAAAGCAGGCCCAACTAAAAAAACAAAGAGATGAATACCAAAATCTCTTTGAGCTTGTGCCTTGTTTGATCACCATTCAGGACCCAAACTATCAGCTTGTCAGTTACAACAAAGAATTTGAAGAAACGTTCAATCCAACCCCTGGAGATTTCTGTTTCCGTGTGTATAAGAAGCGTGATGAAAAATGCGAAGTCTGTCCGGTGGAAAAGACATTCAAAGACGGACGATCTCATTACGGTCAGGAAACCGGTATGGATAAGAACGGCAATACAACACACTGGCTTTCCAGAACTTCGCCGATTCAGGACGCACAGGGCAATATCGTTTCGGTTATGGAAGTGTGCCTCGATATTACCCGTATGAAGCAGCTTGAAGAACGGCTTGAAAAATCGGAAAGAAAATATTACGCCATTTTCAACAACATTCCGAACGCTGTTTTTGTACTGGACGTAAATACTCTTGAAATACTCGACTGCAATAAAAGCGTAAAAGGTGTTTACGGATATGAAAAGGATGAGATCACCCATAGATCTTTTCTGGATTTGTTTCTGGACGAAGAAAAAGATCATTATGCCTTCAAAATAATGACGTCTGCCTACATCAACCAGGTGAAGCATGTCGACAAAGACGGCAAAACACTTTTTGCGGCAATCCGAATTTCGCCGTCGGAGTACTTGGGGCAAAAAGTGCTTCTGGTGACCACCAGCGATATCACCAAACGGCTTGAAGTCGAACAGCAGCTCATTCATGCCGGCAAGATGGCGACGCTGGGAGAAATGGCCACCGGCATGGCTCACGAATTGAACCAGCCGCTTTCGGTCATAAAAACGGCCAGCAGCTTTTGCTTAAAAAAAATAAACAGAAATGAAATCATCGAAGAAAAAGACCTTTATACCATGCTCGAAAAGATAGACCGCAATGTGAATCGCAGCGCAAACATTATCACTCATATGCGGCAGTTCGCCAGAAAATCGGACGTGGTGTTGGCTGAGGTGCAGATCAATGACGTGCTGAAAAGAGCCTTTGATATCTTCAGTCAACAGCTCAAAGTGAGAGGCATTGATGTGGTTTGGGATATCGATCAAAATTTGCCGGCCATAATGGCAGACCCCAGCCGTCTGGAGCAGGTATTCATCAACCTTCTTTTGAATGCCAGAGACGCCATAGAGGAAAAGTGGTGGTCTCCGGAGCCTGCCATGGGTATGAAAAAGATTACACTTAAAACGACATTAGAGGAAAAGGCAGTGATACTTGAAGTCAAAGATACCGGTATAGGGGTTTCAGAAGATGTCGCCGATAAAATATTTGAGCCTTTTTTTACGACCAAGGAAGTCGGAAAAGGGACCGGCCTCGGCCTTTCAATCAGTTACGGTATTATCAAAGATTGCCATGGAGACATCAAGGTGGCCATGAACGAACAAGGGGAAACTTGTTTTCGCATAAATTTTCCCGCAAAGGAATCAAAGCAATGAAAAAAACAATTTTGCTGGTTGATGATGAGGCCGATCTACGGGAAGTCTTGGATATTTCTTTGTCCGATTCCGGGTATAACGTTCTGACCGCTGAAAATAGCACACAAGCCCTCAATATTTTGAATGATAACGATATTCCGGTGGTGATTACCGATATCAAAATGCCCGGCATCGACGGCATCGAGCTTCTTAGAAAAATAAAAAATAAAAATCCGGAAACAGAAGTCATTATGCTGACCGGCCACGGAGATTTGGATCTTGCCATTAAAAGTCTAAAACATAAAGCAACTGATTTTATTACAAAACCGATTAACGATGACGCGCTGGAAATGGCGCTAATAAGGGCCTTTGAAAAAATTTCAATGCGGCAAAAATTAAAGGAGTATGACCGCAACAGGGCCATGTATGATGTTTTAATTAATGAACTGATTCAGGAAGATGTGATGATCATCGGGTCCGACTACCGGGTTCTCGACATCAATGAAACCCTTCTTGCAACATTGGGCTTAGAACGAAAAGAAGCTGTTGGTCGATACTGCTATGAAATTACCCACAGACTGACGACGCCATGTTCCGGTGAAGATCATAAGTGTCCCCTTAAGGAAACACTTATGACCCGGAAGCCGACAAAGGAAACCCATATCCACAAAGATAAGGATAATAAAAATGTCCATTATTCAATCTCCGCGTACCCGCTTTTTGAAAACGGTGAGATCATCGGTGCCATTGAGCTTTCCCGGGATATTACGGCGGATATCAACACCCGGCAGGCGATGATGCAACAGGACAAACTGGCCTCCATCGGCCGATTGTCCGCCGGCGTTGCCCACGAAATCAACAATCCGCTCACCACCATCCTGACAACAGCCATGTTGATCCAGGAGGACATCGATCCGGACAATCCCATGTACGAGGAGCTGGAGACCATCACCAATGAAACGCTTCGCTGCCGCAAGATTGTTGCCAGTCTTCTCGATTTTGCCCGTCAGACAAAGCTGGCCAAAAAGCATCACAACATTAACGACATCATTGCCGAATGTGTCGGGCTAACTCGCAAACAGGCTGAATTCAAAGATGTACAAATTTTAAAGGCGCTTTCCGAAAAAGTTCCAAAATTGCTGCTGGATAAAGAACAGATTCAACAGGCGCTCATCAATCTTATCCTCAATGCCACCGACGCCACTGATCCCGGCGGTAAAATTACAGTTTCAACAGCTCTTTCCCCAGGCAATCAATTTGTAAACATAAAAGTGAGCGATACCGGAAAAGGAATTGCTGCCGAGGTTGTGGATAAAATTTTTGAACCTTTTTTTACCACCCGGGAAATTGGAACCGGTCTTGGTTTGGCCATTACACACGGCATCATCGGACGGCACGGCGGGGACATCCGTGTTCAGAGCCGGCCGGGTCAGGGTACGACGTTTACCATCAGACTCCCACACAACCAAGGAAATCAAGATGCCCAACCATAATCCCCTTATCCTCATCATTGATGATGAGCCTGCGATTTGCCGAAACTGCGTCAAAATACTCTCTAAAATGGATTATGACGTCCGGTATGCCTTAAATGGATATGACGCATTAAAAATGGTGGATGAAACCGTGTTCGATGTGGTGGTCACTGATTTAAAAATGAGTAACGTGGGCGGTATGGATGTTCTCCGACGATTGAAAGCCTCTTATCCGGAAACCATGGTCATCGTTATCACCGGCTATGCCAGCGTTTCTTCGGCCGTCGAAGTAATGAAGATGGGCGCCTTTGACTACCTTCCGAAACCGTTTACGCCGCACGAACTGCGCGCGGTTGTTCGACAGGCCCTGATTCAAAGAGAGATGCTGCTTCAGAATCGAAAATTTTTGGAACAGAAAAAGCGCAAAAAATCGTTTTCCCATCAACTCATCGGAGAAAGCCCGAAAATTAAAAAGGTCATTTCCATGGTTCAAAAAGTTGCCCCCACCGATTCGACGGTTCTTGTTTACGGGGAAAGCGGAACCGGCAAAGAACTGATCTCAAGGGCGATCCATGCCAATAGCGATAGAAAAGACAAGGTGTTTTTTGCTGTAGATTGCGGAACCTTGTCAGACACCCTTCTGGAAAGCGAGCTTTTCGGTTATACCAAAGGCGCGTTTACGGATGCACGCAATGACAAGGACGGTATCTTCAAACTGGCAAACGACGGCACCGTGTTTCTGGACGAAATCAGCAATATCAGCCTGGGTGTTCAGAGCAAATTGTTAAGGTTTTTAGAGAATCGAGAATTCCTGCCCTTAGGGAGCACCAAGATCCAAAAAGTGAATGTCCGATTGATTTTTGCCACCAATCAAAATCTTGAAGAAATGGTTAAAGCGGGTTCTTTCAGGCAAGATTTTTATTATCGAATTTTTGTGTATCCGATCATTATCCCCCCTTTAAGAGAAAGAAAGAGAGATATTTTGCCCATTTCCTATCATTTTCTACAACATTTTTGTCTTGAATTCGAGAAAAAAATCATCGGGTTTGATGATGAGACAGTGGCACGTTTGACGGCATATGATTGGCCTGGAAACGTCAGGCAACTGAGAAATATCATTGAGCGGGCGGTTATTTTGTGTGAAAAAGACAAAATAAGTCCTAAAGAACTTTCGCTTTTGGGAGAGATGGCGGATATTGAAAAATTGATCGATCATGTTCCTGAAACCAATGATGAACTTAAACGCGTCAAAAAAGAAATTCGGGAGAAAGCGATACTTAAGGTCGAGAAGAATTTCGTGATGAATGCATTGATGAAAAACAACTGGAATGTCACCCGCGCTGCCCGGAAAGTGGGGCTTCAAAGAACCAACTTCCAGACGCTGATGAAAAAACACCAGGTCAAACTTCCCCGATCCGTCAAACCGGATGCATAAAAATTGAGTGGTTCCGGGTTCCCCGTTCAACGTTCAAAGTTGTAAAAGACCTTCAGATACAGCGCATTTGGGTCAATTCTTAATTTTGAATTATCAATTTTGAATAAATTTAGAATTCATAACTCAAAATTCAAAATTGCTTTTTTAAGTTGGGATGTCGGCGTTGCTGAACCGTGAACCTAATTATATATAACATATACCCTGTATATTTTTATTATACGATCCGAAGATTTTTTTAAAAAGCCTCTGAAAATCAAGTGCCAATCCTTATTATCCATTCGGCATAAACAACATATTTCCTTTAAAATCATATAATTATGAAATTTTATCTGCAGTGAATCAACATCGATATATAAACGGATTTCGCTTAAAACGTTTATCTTTATTTCATAATCTCATGTATATTTATTTTATACATTTCCCCTTTGTCCAAAGGTCGATGTTCTAATTAAAGATAATAATATCAACAATATAAGCTTTGCTCGATTTTGTGGCACACAACGTGCAAGAAGGGATGGCAAGAAATCATACAGCAGAAAATAACAGATTAAAATTAAAAAATAATTGAATAGATAATTTCGTGAAGGAGGAAAAAATGGCAACAGCAGCAAAGATAATGGTCGTTGATGATGAAAAACAAATCTGTCAAAATGTGGAGAAAATCCTTTCAAAAAATGATTATGAGATCATTTACGCCACCAGTGCCAAAGAAGCCCTGGAAAAGATGGCCAAAGATTCATTCGCACTTCTCATCTCCGATATTGTGATGCCGGAAATGAACGGCCTTGAATTTTTAAAGCTTGTAAAAAAGGAATGGCCGTTAACAAAAGCGGTGATGATGACAGCCTATGCTTCCACCGAAACAGCGGTAAAAGCCATTCGGCTGGGAGCCCTGGATTATTTTTCAAAACCGTTTACTCCTGATGAGCTTAGATCGACGGTTGAACTGGCCTTGTCCGGAAAACTAATTGAGGCACCCACCACGGTAAAGGAAAGAGAGATTATCGATGTCGATATTCCCTTTGACAGGGAAGATGTTGCGAAATATGCAGGTGATGACTTTGTAGACAAACTAGGGCCTTCAGATATGCCGGTGGTTGAAGCTGCACCGGAAACCCTGGAAGGTTATTGTACCCTTGGGGTTATGGTATGCGATATTTTTAAAAAGCTGGAAAATACCTGTAAAGGCGGGATCAAAACCGGTGAATGCCCGCAACTGAAAGCCAAAAAGAAAAAGAAAGCCAAAGCAAAAGGCTTTGATTCTGAAAAATTGATTGGTATCGATTATCCCTTTAACTATGAAGAGGTGGCATCCATAACCGGTCCCGAATATGTATTGAACATGCAGCATGAAGGTGTATCGTTTATACCGTATGAAGAACTCAAAAAGAATGTTGCACAAATGATGGCGGCAACATCCGAAGTTTCGGCGGATGTCATTGAATTTCCGAAAGAAGCCGTCCGGGCGGAAATTTTGGTGATCGACGATGAAGTTGCCGTCAATAACAACGTTCGTAAAATACTCTCAAAGAATGATTTTCATGTGGACCAGGCCGTTACGAAAGCCGAGGCCCTTGAAAAGATCGAACAAAAAGCGTATGCGCTGGTCGTGCTGGATTTAAAGATCCCGGAAGTTAATGGCCTGGAGCTTCTAAAGGCGATTCGTGACAAAAGACCTGAAACCATGGTCATTATCATTACCGGATATGCCAGTATCGAGACCGCCGTGGAGGCCTCAAGGATGGGCGCGGTCGATTACCTTCCCAAACCGTTCACGCCCGAAGAAATCCGCGATGCAGCTGAAAAAGCCTTCCGTTTAGCCGCTTAAACCTTCTGAGCGTCTTCCGAGCCCGTCTGGGTTTGGAAGACGCTCAAAAATAAATCGATAAAAAACTGAGCCCTCGGGGTATTTTTCCTAAATAGTCGCTGCATGGATAATCCTTTTTTAAACCGCGTGATCACGCCAGAGGCGGATAAACCTCGCGGCAGAGGCTCTTTTAACGTCAATTTGTTTCAAAAACCAAAACAGTTACAAAAAAGAATCATCCATCTCCAATCATCCGTCATCCGTCATCAATCATCAATCCAAAAGTCCTATCCACACGCTTTCATCTTCCGGAGCGGAGCTGTGTTTTGTCTTCCAGTAAATTTCCGTTAGAATTTCAGGCGTTACATCACGGCCGCCGAGTCCTGTAATATATCCGAATACTGGAGGATGTTTGAGGGTGTTGCACAGTGCTGCTCTGATTTCCTGGGCAAAAATGCCACTGGCACCGAAAGAAAAGTTTCTGTCAACAACGGCGACTTTTTGAACATGACCGAGATGTTCTCGAATCAGATCTGTTGGGAACGGCCGAAACATTTTGAGCTTGAGCATTCCGACTTTTTCTCCCTGGGAACGGAGATCGGAAATGACCTTACGACATGTGCTTGCTGCTGTTCCGGTTACGACCATAATCACCTGGGCGTCATTGCAATAGACCTTTTCCACCATCCCGTATGTCCGACCGAATATTTCCGTGAATTCTTCTTCTACTTTGGCAAAGATATCCGAAACCTGTTCCATGGCCTTCTGAATATCGTGTCGCATCTCCATATATACATTTGGTGGTGCCATTTGGCCCATGGCAAAAGGATCTGACGTGTCCAGTGCAATTCGAGGTGAGAAGGGCGGCAGAAAACGATCCACCAGTTCCTGATCGGGTATATCCACAGGCTCAAAGGTGTGAGAAAGGAAAAAAGCATCCAGAACCACCATGACCGGCAGATTGACGGTTTCAGCCAAACGATATGCCTGAAGTGTGGTGTCAAAAACCTCCTGGCCATCCTCACAGTAAAGCTGAATCCAGCCGGTATCCCGTTGGGCCAGGCTGTCTGTCTGGTCCATCCATATATTCCATCCAGGCGCCAGGGCGCGGTTGACTTCAGCCATGACAATGGGTAGACGGGCCGCTGAAGACCAGTGCAAGAGTTCGTGCATCAATGCCAGACCCTGAGAAGAAGTGGCTGTAAAGGTTCGAACGCCTGCACTCGAAGCTCCGATAACGGCAGCCATTGCCGAATGTTCGCTTTCTACACATAAAAACCGGGCATTCATGGTTCCATCGGAGCAATATTCTGATAAAGCTTCAACGATATGGGTCTGGGGAGTAATGGGATAGGCGGACACCACCTGTACTTTTGCCAGTCTTACTGCTTCAGAAACTGCGTGACTTCCTTCCAAAACATGTTTCATAATTCCTCCTCCAGATCCATGGCGCTGCGCGGGCATTCAAAAACGCAGATTCCACATCCTTTGCAGTAATCAAGATTAATCTGCCTTTTGGCACCTTGGAGAATCACGGCAATTTCCGGACAGAATATTCGGCAGTTGTCGCAAGCATTACAGATGCCGCAGTTGAAACAGCGCCGGGTTTCTTCCATGGCCTGGTTGAGGGTGAACGTTGCTTCGATTTCATCGAAAGAATTCATTCGTTTGTTGATAGCAAGTGATTCTGATTCAACCCGGGGAGTCTGGGAAAAATAATCGAGATTGATGTCATCATACGATACGATATGAGGATTTCTGACCCATCGCTTTCCCCCCATATAACACTCCATGGAGAGGGCAGGTCCATTCCCTACAAGGCAGGAATTCAAACGGTCTGTAATGGCATGCCTTCCCTGTTTAAAGAAGATATCAAGGGCCATGGCCGCCTGTTTTCCTGAAGCGACGGCATCTGGGACACTTTTTATGGTGTTGGTCAGATCACCGCCAAACAGAAGCGGTGGTTCTGAAGCCGTAAATGTACAGTGGCCAAGATACAGGGTTTCGGCATTTTTGTGTGAGGGAAATTGCCATGGGGTTGAAGGTTCTGCGCCTATGGCTACAATAATTTTCCGGACTCGTAAGTGTTGGATGGCTTGGCCGTCTGGAACGACACGTGCTCGGCCGCGGTCTGTTTCCATGCCGCTGGTTTTCATCCTCTGTAAGGATAAAACATATTCACCGTCGTCTTCATTTATCTCGAGCGGGGAATACAGTTCCATAATTCTTACACCTTCCTTATCGGCCATTTCCACTTCGTCTTTAAATGCCGGCATGTCCTGTTTCCGTCTGCGATATACCAGTGTCGTCGTCGCTCCCAAACGGACAAGAGATCGGGCAACGTCAATAGCGGTGTTACCGCCGCCGATAACCGCGGTAGTTCCATTTGAAGGTACGGCTTTTCTCTTACGCAGAAGGTTAAGAAATTCAAGGCCGTTAAAGGCCAGATTTTCGCCGGGGATATTCATTTTCAATGATCGGCCGTGACCGCATCCGATAAAAAGGGCATGGTAACGGTCTTTGACGTCTTGGAGAAAGTTTTGAGTCACCGGCGTATTACAGATTATTTTTACACCGGTCTTTTTAATCCGTTCGATTTCAGATGCAACGACGTCATCCGGCAAGCGGTATCGCGGTATTCCCCACCGTAAAATACCGCCGGGTTCTGATCGGGCTTCATAAATGTCACACGAATACCCCAGCTGCGATAAAAAATAGCCGGCAGCCAGGCCAGACGGACCTGCGCCGACAATACATACGGTTTTTCCATTTTCAGGGAACTTTTTCAATTTAAGCGTCAATTCATCCCTAATGGCGATATCACCAATAAAACGCTCTAAAGCATGTATGGCAACCGGATCATCAAAGCCCGCGCGATTGCAGACCGTTTCACAGGGATGAAAACATACGCGGCCGCATACCGAAGGAAAAGGGTTTTCAAGAAGTATGGTCTCTACCGCATCTTGGTATCGCCCTTGATTCGAAAGCATTTCAATACGGGCAATGTCCTCACCGGCAGGGCAGGCCGCGCTGCACGGTGCTGTTTTCTCATGGTATTTTGGACGCACAAACCGCCATGTTCCTGTTTTATTTATTTCGGTGGAGATGTTTGAGCGTGATATGAATAATGATATTTTTTCAGCGTGTTTTGGTTCAGTTGTCATTTCCTTTTACCGTATAATTGCAAATTGAAGATTTACAGGAGATGTTCTTTTTAATTTTAAGCAACGCTGACAAAGCCTATCAGGCCTTAAAAAAATTATTTCAGCCCGCTGCTTCAAAGGCTTTTTAGCAATGTTCGGGTGCAATACTATTTTCTACCATTCCATAAAGGCTTACTTCTTCATAGGCTTGTTGAGCTGCCGACACATTCTGTTTCGTTTTTATAAGAATATCATTTTTGATAGCCGCTGCAACCATATCCAACGGGGGCATTTCCAAAACCCTCGCAAACGCGCCGATCATGGCAGTGTTAATGATTGGATGGGTGCGCGTTCCAAGACCGTTGCTGGTTGCGATGTGGTTGGCGTCGACAAAAGCAAGCCGAAACCCCGAAAAAGGTTCTATATTATCGGGAAGATTTCTTGAATTAATCAAAATTGAACCACCGGGCTTGAGTCCTTTTGTAACATCGACGCTGTGTATCAGTTTCATATCTTGAACGACAATATGGTCTGGTGTGTAGAGATTGCTCCGAATCAAAATCTTTTCTTTATCCAGCCTGAGATAAGATTCAACCGGGGCTCCCCTTCTTTCCACGCCGAAAAGCGGAAAGGTTTGAACATAATAACCGGTTTTAAAAAAGGCCTTTGCCAGCAGGATCGAAGCGACTACAGTGCCCTGGCCGCCACGACCGTGAAAACGGATTTCATGCATGATTTGTTGTCCTGTCTATGAAAGTATCTATAACCTAAATTGAGTGTCTCAAAATAGTGATGGGGCTATAAGCTTGACAATCGCTCAATTTAAGTAAAAATGTCAAAGACTCGCTTTTAATCAAACCCACAATATTTCTTGAAAAGCATTGAAAATAGGGATATTATCATTTTGATTTCTGAAAATCAAACAATGACTTGCATCCCAACTCGGACGATCCGGGAACAAACAGGTTTTTAGAATGCCAAAGATATAAAAATTCTTTGCCACAGAAGGCACAAAACTTGTCATTGAGAAATTAAAGGTTCTTCACAATGCCGGTATATGAATATACAGCTCTGGATATAAAAGGCAAGACAATCTCAGGAATCATTGATGCAGACAGCTCCCGTACCGCCCGTCAGAAACTGCGGACATCTAAAATCTTTCCGGTTTCCATTAAAGAGGTCCATGATACTTCAGCAATAAAGACGCCAAAGTCTTTTTCTTTTAGAGATTCTTTTTCCCGCGTCAGACCCTATGAAGTTTCAATAATGACGAAACAACTGGCAACCCTGCTGGGTGCGGGCCTTCCGCTTGTTTCGGCCATGGATGCTCTGATATCACAAATCAGATCTCAAGCATTTAAAAAAATGCTGGCAAAGATCAAGGATTCAATTGTGGAAGGGAACAGCTTCGCCCGGTCGCTGTCTTTGTTTCCAGGGACTTTTTCATCACTGTATGTCAGCATGGTTAATGCTGGTGAAACTTCAGGGGCCCTTGACATCGTATTAGAACGGCTTGCCGACATCACCGAAAAACAGGAGGCCTTAAAAAATCGCATTCGAGCGGCTATGGCTTATCCGATTTTAATGTGCTTTATCGGAATGCTGGTTCTGTTTCTTCTTTTGACGTTTATTGTTCCCAACATAACGTCCATTTTCTCTGATATGAATCAAGTGCTCCCGGCACCAACGCTCTTTCTCATCAAAATTAGTGATATTTTTAAGAACTACTGGTGGATGATTTTTATTGTTTTGGCAGCCATCTTGTTTGCCCTAAACAGGATTCGGAAAACTGCAAAAGGGGGGTATTCTTTCGATAAAATAAAACTCTTATTACCACGTTTTGGACTTTTAGCCAAAAAAATAGCGGTGGCTCGTTTTTCCCGAACACTTGCTTCGCTTCTTGAAAATGGCGTTCCCATGTTGTCTGCTCTTGAAATTGTAAAGAATATCGTCGACAATGCCCTCATCTCCGATGCAATTGAAGAGGCTTCAAGAGAAGTGGGAAAAGGACAGGGATTGGGACCTGCTCTGGCAGGCACGAAAATATTTCCTGATCTTACAATTCAAATGATTCAGGTGGGGGAACAGAGCGGAAAGCTGGAAGCCATGTTGGATAAAATCGCGGATGTATTTGAGAATGAAGTGGAAAATAGTATAATGAGCATGACATCACTTCTAGAACCTGTTATGATACTGATTATGGCTGTTATTGTCGGCTTCATCGTTCTTTCGATATGCCTGCCGATATTTGAAATGAGCACGCTTGTTAGATAATCTATGTTTAAAAAAAAATATAACATGCCAAAAATACAACCCTCGTTTTGGGTAAAGCTGCATTTATAGGTGAGAAAATAATGAATCGTATATCTCCTTTTAAAAAGACAGACTGCCGTGGATTTACACTGATTGAACTAATGGTTGTCATCGTCATACTTGGGATCCTTGCAGGCCTTATTATACCGCGGATCATGGGTCGCCCTGAAGAGGCAAAACAACTTAAAGGAAAATTACAGATTGAGAGCCTTGAAACAGCCCTGAATTTATATAAGCTTGATAATGGTGGTTACCCGGATACGGAACAGGGACTGCAGGCACTTATTGAGAAGCCCGAGACGGGGAGGCTGCCAAAGAAATGGCGTAAAGGCGGGTATCTCGAGAAAGGAAGACTACCCAAAGATCCATGGGGCAACGATTTTATTTATCTTTCTCCTGGTGCTCACGGTGATTATGACATCATTTCATATGGTTATGACGGCATCCCAGGGGGTGAAGACAAGAACAAAGATATTAACAGCTGGGAGATTGAATAATCACAACTGTACGCTCTCTTTCCTTTTATGACCACCGATTTTCATTAATGTATAAATGTTGATGAACCCGTAAAAGATTTTTGGGCATTCATTAAATGTTGCATGCCAATAAACCATTATGCCTGGCTTCGAACGAATCAAAGGTTTCACGCTTATAGAGCTCATCGTCGTTATTTCTCTGATCAGTATTATGCTATTTTTTGCAATCCCTCGATTTCAGAGTAATTTTCTGTCAGATAGCACCAAAGAAGTGTCGCGATGGATTCTATTGAAAATTCCATATATAAAAGAAAGGGCGGCCAGAGAGCAAAAAAGATATATTCTTCACGTGAGTCTTGATTCTAACAAATTGTGGATAACCCACGAAGCAATGCTCGAAGAAGCGCTTCAATCTGCAGAAACGAATGGATATAAAATTCCGGAGGACATAAAATTGCTGGATGTTGAATATCCAGATCAAGAAAAAATATCAGCGGGGCAGGCAGATATTTATTTTAATGAAAAGGGTTATTCTGACAAGGTAATAATTCATTTTGAAAATGACGATAATGAAAAGTTTTCTTTTCTTATCGAACCTTTTTTACTCCGGGTTCGTTTGTATAATAGTTATGCAGAGTTTGGAGATTGAATAAAACGTATGAGCAGAGAATAGAGGAAAGAAGTCAGAAGACAAAATGAAAAAAGCGGTAAGTCACCACCAGAGACGAGCAATGACAGCGGAGCAAACCGCTGCTCAGGGCCCACAACCTCAAAGGGGTTTTACGCTGCTTGAAATCATGGTCGCCCTTTCCATCATCGCCATTGTTCTTGTCAGTGTGTATAGGCTGCATGCACAGACCGTTTCAATGAACAATGAGGTAAGATTTTATGCAACTGCTCCCATGCTGGCACAAATAAAAATGGCTGAAATTGAATTAGAAAGCCTGGAAGATATGGGAGACGATTCAGGTGATTTTGGAGATGAATTCCCAAATTACCGTTGGAATATTGTCATTGATGATGTTGAGTCGACAGCACTTGAAAATATGGCTAAAGATTTGAAAAAAATTGACCTCCTTATATCTTCAAACAACGATGAGTTTATTTACAACTTAAGGGCTTATAAATATTTGAAAAATTGATGCCGTGTAATATTTGAAATGTTACGAAAATTAGGTCACTTCAAACGAACTCGATTTTAAGCTCGTTTGAAAACAGATTTTATCAAAGAATTAGGTGGCTCGTAACACTTTGGCTTTTTGAAAACATTACCGCTTCAGGTATAATTAAATTTTTGCTGAAAGAACTCGTGAATAAGGGTTCGTAATGAAAGAACCTGCCAGGGCTATTAATAAAGGTCTCTGCTTTAACAGGGGGTTTCATCCATAAAGTTAAATCGCCTATGGTTCTTTCAAAACGATCCCTAATCCACTCAGACAGCTTCCAGCCAAAAATTAAATCATACCTGAAGCTCTTTTAAAATCGACATGCTGTAAAAATCTAACTATTAGGATGGGTCAAGGTTGTCCGTAATGCTTGAAAAGTTACAAAAAAATTACATGCTGCCTGCTGCCTGTTCTTGTCATCGGGTATTCGCCAAACGCTGGGGGGATCGCGGATTTACACTGCTTGAAATCATGATTGCGATTTCTATTTTCGCAATCATCGTCACAACCATTTTTACTTCATATAGCTCTCTATTATCCGGAAACGAAACCTCTGATCAGGGCACCGCATCTTATGAAATGGCAAAAAACTGTTTGAACCGGATGATTGTTGATCTTGAGTCCATCCATTTAACACTACCTCCGGGTTATTCACCGCCGGTTTTGGGTGAACCACCTGATCTTTATCGAATTGTTGGCGAAATTTATGATATTCAGGGAGTCTCCTTCCCCAAACTTAGATTCACTTCGCTGGCACACCTATCCTTTGGCGGAAAAACGGAAAAAGGAATTGCGGAAATCGTTTACTACGCTCAGGCTTCAGGTGATGGAAATTATGTGCTAAAGCGCGCAGACAACTTGTATCCTTATGAAACATTTGAAGAAAAGGCCGGGGATCCTGTATTGTGTACAGACGTTAAATCTCTGACATTTAAATATTATGACCAAGATGGAACAGCGTATGATTTGTGGGATTCCGATGATGAAGACCTCGAGTATTCAACACCTAAAGCAATCGATATAAATCTCGAATTGGCCGAAAGCTCAGATTCTTTGTGGTTCAAAACCATGGTAACACTGCCGGTTTATCGGAAGAAGAAAGAATAAGATAAAACTTAGGGGCTTCGCCCAATTGGAATAATGAAGTAATGGAATGATGGGTTTGAAGGAGTTTTTACAATTTAAATAAGTTGTTTCCGTTTTTATCCCCAATATTCCAACATTCCAGCATTCCATTCTTCCATACAGACGGCATAAATAGGTGCCATTAAAATTTGTGATTTAATAAGTTGTAGAAAATTCGAAACGTAAATTTATGGCGATACAATTTCTAAAAAACAACCATGGAATCGCCCTTCTTGTCACATTGTCCATTGTTACGATACTAATTGCGGCGTCACTGGAAATGAACAAAAAAATGCGATCAGCAGTCTTTTCGGCGGCCACAACCAGGGACCGCATTACGCTTTTGCATATGGCGTCATCAGGTGTAAATCTTGCAGCAGCAATGTTGGTCAAAGATAAAAAAAATTCAAGTTCCGATTCACTTCAGGAGGACTGGGCCGATTCTGAAAAAATTAGCGAAATTCTGGATGATATCCCATTTGAAGATGGCAGCATCACGTTAACCATCAATGATGAACTCGGCAAAATTCAGCTTAACAGCCTTGTTCAATTCCCCGAAGGACACAGCTTCAATGAATCCCAAAGGATTATGTGGGAGCGATTTTTAAGCCTTTTAATATATAAAAATGAAGCGTTTGAGGATATGGAACCGATGACGATCGTCAATTCCATTAAAGATTGGCTCGACTCCGGAGATGATGATGCCATCACAGGCCTAAACGGAGCGGAATCAGATTATTATCAGGATCTTGATCCGCCATACCCCTGTAAAAACGGTCTGTTCACCCATATTGGTGAGCTTGTTCTTGTGAGAGGTGTAACACCGGAAATTTTTCGGGGAGCAGGAGAGGAGCAGGGCCTTTCCAACTACATAACAGTCTTTGGAATAACCAAATCTCCAAACAATTCTTTTACATATGAAGGGAAAATAAATATCAATACTGCAGATCTGCCGACCCTTGTGGCAATGTTGCCTTCAGGAAATGAAGACCTTGCACAAGCCATTTACGAATACCGAATGGAAACTTCTGAATCCGTCTATATCCATGACCTTTCAAGTCCAACCTGGTATAAGAACGTTCCAGGTGTCGGTGATGCTAAAATCGATCCAAATCTTATCACAACTTCAAGTGATTTTTTTCGAATCGAGTCGACGGCAAAGTTAAAGGAAATGAAGATAAAGATAACAGCAGTGGTAAAAAGAGAAAATAATGCAAAAACAGGAAAATGGGAGTGCAACGTTTTGAGATGGGAAATAGAGTGAAAATTCCGAAATACTCGGCTTAAAATAATAGAGGAAAAGACTGGGCTTGACACATCAATCATAACTTACTATATTTACACTTTTTTTAACTTAGAGAAGACCATGAGCAGAAAGATCTTGGGATTAGATATTCGACCTGATGCGGTTTCAGCGGTTCTCATCGATAGCAGTATTAAGGGAACAGTCATAGAAGCCCATGAACATGTTCCGCTATCTGGCCGAAAAGAGGATAGAAACGGTTTATCCGCTTCACTTGAAACCATTGAACAAAAGATGGATATATCCGATTCTATCTGCGTGGCCTCCTTTCCTGCTGATGAGATATCTTTCAGAAATATTCAAGTTCCGTTCAAGGGACAAAAAAAAATTAGAAAGATATTACCGTATGAACTTGAGTCGACCCTTCCGTTTCCGGTAGAAGATCTTGTTATCGATTTTATCCATCTAGAAATACCTGACCATACAAATACTAAAAACCTTATCACAGCTGCAGTAGAAAAGTCGAAACTTCAATCTTTTTTAGATACACTTGCGACGTTTAATATAGAGCCGGTGATTGTTACCGTTGGTGGTTATCCCACAGCATTTTCACTTGCCAATTTTTTAGACAGCCTTAAAAATTGGCTCTTTATCGATATAGACAACAATAAAAGCACGATATTTATTATTTCGTCCGGCAGAATTTGTTTGATACGTTCTTTCGCAATACGTTCGACTGCCCGCTCTTATAAGATAAAATCGCTTTGTGGTAACATACGGCGAACACTTTATGCCTTAGAAGAGATCCTTGGATTGGATTTTGAGCCCGATGGAGGATTTATTACAGGATGCGGGATTGATGATCTGGGTTTTGATAAAGACATGGAACAGGCATTAGGATTTCCTATTGAACGGGTGGACGTTTTGCGATTCGCAGATATTCTAAAACAACAGCCTCCTCCCCCATCATGGATCCCTTTTTTGATGGATAATGCACTATCACTGGCATTGATGGAAATTGAAGGGGCAAAAGGCTTTAATTTTAGAAAAGGTCCTTTTGCTTTAAAAAAATTCTGGGAGGAAAATAAAAAAAACCTGATTCAAACCGGCGTTTTTTTTGTCCTGTTTCTGTCATTAGGCTGGTTCAATGTCTTTCTTGATTCATACTTTTTGGAAAAAAGGCTGGCCCGACTAAATCATCAAATAACAGGTATCTTTACTTCGACATTCCCGGAGGTCAAAAACATTGTCGATTCAGTTCAGCAGATGAAAATAAAAATACAACAAGCAGGGAAAAATGCTTTATTACCAGGTGAAACCGGGAAACAGATTAGGGCCATAGACATTTTGAACACAATAAGCAAGGCCATACCCAAAGACATGGATGTAACCCTTACAAGGTTTGTAATGGGATCGGAAAGTGTCAGTATTTCGGGGGATACCGACAGCTTCAACTCTGTAGACAATATAAAGAATAAGCTGGAACAGGCGGATATTTTTAAAAAAATTATTATTAGCGCTGCCAACATAGACAAATTCGACAAGCGTGTGCGTTTCAAACTTAAGGTGAATTTGTGATGATGATTATGCAAAACTTGAAGCCTTCCCGCCCTAAATCGCGGGGCATCCGGGGAGCGTGCCGGTCAAAATGGTCGTGTTTTAATTTTAAGATTCAAGTTTTCGGAATTATACGTAAAAGACGGTATTTATGGTAAAAAAGCTGACCAAAAGAGAGAAATACGCCCTCTATGCCCTATCGGGTGCGATCCTCTTGTTTATTTTAATTCTATTTATCGTTTTTCCATCAATTGACAAGAGGAAGCGGTTGATAAGGACACTTCAGGTTAAAGAAGATGTCCTTTTGGAGATGATCAC
>CAXMTB010000015.1:0-33527 GCA_964195835.1 uncultured Nitrospinaceae bacterium
TGACAAAGTAGTCGACGTCAATTTCCGTATCGAGTCGGGCGATAACCTCAAAAGAAATTTCTTTTCCGTCCGCTTTAATCGCTTTTACGGAAAGTTCCTTTCTCGGGTGAATATCTGCGATGCCCTCGATGAAGAAGGTTTCCGAGCCTGTCAGGTCCAGGGTTTCCAGATTCTCATTTTCTTTGAACACCAACGGCAGTACGCCCATCCCGACCAGGTTACTCCGGTGTATGCGCTCAAAAGACGTTGCAATCACCGCTTTGACTCCCAGAAGAGCCGTTCCCTTGGCGGCCCAGTCCCTGGAAGAGCCAGTTCCGTATTCCTTACCGCCCAAAACCACCAGTGGTTTTGATTCCTGAATGTACTCCATGGCCGCATCGTAGATAAACATTTCCGTTTTGTCCGGGAACTTGAGTGTAAAACTTCCCTCCTTCGGGGATACCAGTTTGTTTTTAATTCGGATATTACCAAACGTTCCCCGCATCATGACCTCGTGATTCCCCCTTCGCGAACCATACGAGTTAAATGCTTCTGGATCGACATTTTCACTGATAAGATACTTTCCGGCAGGATACTCGGACGGTATGGCACCTGCGGGAGAAATATGGTCTGTGGTCACCGAATCTCCTAAAAGTAACAGCACGCCGGCATCCGCCACATCCGAAGTTTTGAGCTGATCCAGACTGAAATTTTCAAAAAAAGGCGGTTTTTTGATATAGCTGGACTTCGGATCCCAATCGAACGTCGTACTTTCCGCGACATTCAAAGAATGCCAGAATCGATCTCCATCAAAGATTTTACCGTATTCCTCTTTGAAGAACTCGTTTTTAACGTGTTTTTTGACCAGACCGTCAATTTCATCATCAGCAGGCCAGATATCTTTCAGATAGACCGGCTCTCCGTCTCCATCGAATCCCAGGGGTTCCATGGTCAAATCGATATCGATCCTTCCGGCAATGGCAAATGCCACCACCAGCAGGGGGGATGCCAGATAATTGGCTTTGATACTCTGGTGGATTCTGGCCTCGAAATTCCGGTTTCCCGACAGAACCGAAGCCACGGTGAGTTCGTTTTCAGCGATGGCTCTTTCAATCTCCGGATGCAATGGGCCGCTGTTTCCGATACAGGTGGTACATCCAAAGGCCACCAGATGGAATCCCAGCGTCTCCAGGTAAGGGGTCAGGCCGGCGGCTTCCAGATATCGAACGACCACTTTGGATCCCGGCGCCAGGGACGTCTTCACATAATCCGGAACCTTCAATCCCTTATTCACGGCATTTTGGGCCAGAAGCCCTGCACCGATCAGGACAGAAGGGTTCGAGGTGTTCGTGCAGGATGTGATGGCGGCGATCACAATGCTCCCGTTGCCGATGGTTGCTTCTTTTCCGTTGATATTCACCGCACACTTTTTAGCGTCAATGGGCTTGCATGACGACGGCCTCGCGGTCTGGCAGCCCGATTCATCGTGAAATGTGGACATGGCGCTTATTTCCGCATTTCGGTCATATTCACATCCCAGAACCTCGGCAAATTTACCTTTTAAATCCTGCAACTCGATTCGGTCCTGGGGTCGGGCCGGACCGGCCAGCGAAGTCTTTACCGTGGAAAGATCCACTTCGATCACTTTTGAGTATTCCGGCGTTTCATCGCCGGTGTAAAAAAGACCCTGAGCACGGGTGTATGTGTTCGTAAGAACGGCTCGATCTTCTCGATTCGTGAGTTTAAGATATTCCACGGTTTTCTCGTCCACCGGGAAAAAACCCATGGTGGCACCGTATTCAGGAGTCATGTTTGCAATGGTGGCCCTGCCCGGAATGGTGAGCTTCTTCATCCCCGGGCCGAAATATTCGACAAACTTTTCGACCACGTTGTGTTTTCTGAGAAGTTCGGTGATGACCAGCACGAGGTCGGTGGCCGTAACCCCTTTTTCGAGTTCGCCGATCAGCCGGACACCCACGACCTGGGGAATCGACATGTAATAGGGTTGTCCCAGCATGACGGCTTCTGCTTCGATGCCGCCAACCCCCCATCCCACCACACCGATGCCGTCGATCATGGTGGTGTGTGAATCGGTGCCGACCAAAGTGTCGGGATACGCTGTCCAGCCGCCGTTTTGTTTTTGGGCCATCACCACATGGCCGATATATTCAAGGTTCACCTGGTGGCATATCCCGGAATTCGGCGGAACGACCCTGAAATTATCGAAGCTCTTCTGAGCCCATTTCAAAAGGGCGTATCTTTCCCCGTTCCGTTCGTATTCTTTGGCGACATTCTTTTCTAAAGAATCTGCTGTCCCGTAATGGTCCACCTGCACGGAGTGATCAACAATCAGGTCTACCGGAACCAGAGGATTGATCTTCATGGGATCTCCGCCAAGATCTTTGACCGCATCCCGCATGGCAGCCAGATCGACCACTGCCGGAACGCCGGTAAAGTCCTGCATCAGTACACGGGCCGGATGAAACGGTATTTCCACGGGTTCGTCATATGATTTTTTCCATTGCGCGATATTTATGATATCTTCTTTCGTCACCGTCCGACCGTCGAATTTTCTTAACAGATTCTCAACCAGTATTTTGATGGAAAACGGGAGTCGTTTGATATCGGCGATTCCTTTTTTCTCCAGCAGTGTGATATCTGCGATACTGTAATTTCTCCCATTGACTTCTATCTGCTTGATAAACTCTTTTTTGTCCATGACTGTCCTTTTTTCCAATACCCTTTTGTTGAATGCATGTTAATTTTCAATTTAGTTTCTTAAAAAAACCATGTCCTAATGAGCTTCAGATATGATTAAATTTTAAACTGGATATTATTCTTTCCTGAACCTCAGGTGTCAATAGACCCCCCTCACGTAAATCCCGACCCGGCGGTGCAGGTATAGCAGTGGTCAGCCGTCGCAATATGACTGCCGGGTTCCGGGGGTCCCGGCATTTCAGATACATGGATTTTACACCCGCCCATAAAAAGTCCCCCGGCAAGATTAAAGTCACAATCATAAAGGTAGCCGTCCCAGGAAATTGAGACCAGCGACCGGCACATCAAACCGTCCACCGCGCAGGCATTGAAGCTTGAATAAAGTTTCTTCACATAACTATCCAGATTGTCTGTTTTGATCAGCCATTGGCGAAACCTGCCCAGAGGAACATTGGCAAAATTATAAAGATTGTTAAACACAATCCCCCATTTTCTTTTCAGCACCTGGCGGAATCTCTTCTCTGTTTGAACCTGATCCGGCGGTAGATATGCGCCGGTGGGATTGGATACCAGGTTCAGCTCGAAGCCGGTGCCTTCGTGTCCGTATCCCAAACTGTTCAGTTTTTTCAGTGCGTCGATACAAATTTGAAATATACCGTCGCCCCTTTGTGAATCCGCCTGAATTTCATTTAAAGAAGGAAAAGAGGCCACAATGACCACGCGTTTTTCGCTCAAAAATTTCATAAGATGGTCTCTTTTTCCATCATTTAACACCGAAAGATTCGAACGAAGCATCATCCGGGGAGCAACATCAGAGACACCTTCAATCAGTGTTTTGATATGGGGGTTCAGTTCAGGTGCGCCGCCGGTGATATCGATGATTTCGAATCCGCCCCTTTGGGCATAGGATATAACCGCCTGGATGATTCCCAAATTCATGTTTTCTTTACGATCAGGGCCTGCATTGAGATGACAGTGTATGCAGGTCTGGTTGCAGAGAAATCCTGTATTAATCTGCAATGTCCGGGGGGTTTCCCGGTCCAGTTTCAGTCCATGACGGGAGAGCGTTAGGCTGAAAGGCGCGATGACGGGGCCTTCTTTTTCGAACACCTGTTGCCCTTCAATGGATGATTTGTCTAACAATTTCTTGTTTAACATTTTCCCAATCCCATGACGTCTGTCTCACATGGAAATTTTTTCGGCAATATTGCGCATCTGAACGCCGTGAACCAGCGATGAGCCGCCCCGTATGGCCGCAGCAACATGGACGGCCTCGGTCATCTCTTCAAGATTGGAGCCCTTTTCGAGGCATGCCTGTGTATATGCATCGATACAGTAGGGACACTGTACGGTATGGGCTACGGCCAGAGCAATCAGGCATTTTTCCCTTTCCGTGAGTTCTCCTTCTGCAAATACAGCGCCGTAGTAATCGAAAAACTTCTTTGCCAGGTCCGGCGAATTTTTTCCAATTTCCTCAAACTTCGGCAGATCTTCAGGTTTGTAGTACGTCTCCATGTTTGTTAATTCCTTTATTTTTTATTCTTCACACGTTTCAGGACCGCAGGCCCGACCTTTGAGATTGAAAAAGAATTTGAGTCCTTTTTTAATCCTATCTGAAAAAATCTTGGGTGTAAAAAATGTTCCGGCAATCTTCTTGTTGATCTCTCCGATGGTCGGATACGGATGTACGGCTGCCGCCAAAGTGGAAAGTTTTACTTTTCCGTTTAAAACCGCCACCCATTCACTGACCAAATCTCCTGCATGGGGGCCGACAATCTGAACCCCGATGGGTTTTTCTTTTTCATCCAGAAGCATTTTGATTTTTCCGATTCTTTCGCCCTCGGCAAGGCTTCGGTCATTGTCCTTAAACTCTTCGACCCAGATGGAATAGTCAATCCCGGCAGCCTTGGCAGATCTTTCGTTCATTCCGATACTCGATAATTCAGGATCGGTATAGGTGCACCAGGGCAAATAGGTGTAATCTGTTTTCCGGGGAAGGCGAAAAATAGCATTGCTGACAACAATTCCCCCCTCATATCCGGCTGCATGGGTAAACAGGAAACCGCCGTTCACATCTCCGGCAGCATAAATATGCTTGTGATTCGTTCTCAATCGCTTATCGACTTCAATGCCGGTTCGGTTGACCTTGATACCGATACCTTCCAGGCCCAGCCCATGGATGTTGGGTGTTCTTCCTACCGCAACCAGAATCGTCTCTGCATTAAGACGAACCGTTTTTCCTTCTATATCCTTGAGGGTCACTTCTTTTTCATCGCCGAGATTCTTTACGGCTTCAATTGAAGAATTTAAATGGAATACCACCCCTTCCGTTTCCATCACCTGTTTGACCGTATCGGCCATATCTTTATCTTCTTTTCCTAGAATCTGATCGCCACGGTCCACAACATAAACCTTGGTCCCAAGACGGTTGAATGCCTGCCCCATCTCGATCCCGATAGGACCGCCGCCTAAAATAATCATCGATTTTGGTAAACGATCCAGGTAAAAGATCTCTTTGTTGGTAATATAATCGATGGTATCCAGTCCCTCTATAGGGGGAACAAACGGCGAAGAGCCGGTGGCAATCACCCATCTTTTGGCTGATATCGTTTTTCCGTTCAAACGAACGCTATATTCATCCGCAAATACAGGGTCTCCAAACTCTACCTTTGCACCGAGATTGCAGAATCTTTCTTCAGAATCGTGTTTCTGAATGACGCTGATTACGGATTTGATTCTATTGGATACCGTTTTAAAATCGACGGGTGGAACGTCGACATAAGGAAGTCCGTATTTTTCGGCAGTTTTCATCATATGGTAAACGTGGGCGGTCTTGATGAGCGTTTTACTGGGAACGCACCCAAAATGGAGGCAGTCGCCGCCGAGTTCTTTTTCCTTTTCAATGAGAATGGTCTTGGCGCCAAGCTGCGCGGACCCGGATGTTACAGTCAGACCCGCTGCTCCGCCGCCGATAACCCCGATGTCATATTCATAGTCGGCCATGACGCGCTCCTTTTATAAAAAAATCTTATAGATTTTGTTGATTATACATCCATGGGCATTTTTGACAGTCTTTGCAGATTCGTCGAGGTTTCACGCAAATCCTTACATTAAATATTTCACAGGTTGGGGTGTTTTTATTGTAAACACATGCAACTCAGATATTAGCGGAATGGATAATGTTTTTTTAAAAAGCGTGTACTGTTTGAGTGGTTTAGGGACCGTTAGAAAGAACAGACGCATACCGTAACATTTCAACAGCAAGAAAGTGTCTGTTTCAATTCGATCCCATTGTTTTTATATTGATATCTGTTCTTTCTTTACGATCCTTTAACTACGAGTTTACACGGTTTTCAAAAAAACATTATCCATGGAGCGATTTAACAAACAATAGACCTTCTCCATTTTGTTTACAATCAAATTAGGTCATGGTTTATTACGGTTACCAAATCGTTTCAGGAAGCATAAATCGAACATTTCCGAACCCCCATGGCCGCTTCCTGAAGCGCCTCGGCAAAGGTTGGATGGCCGTGAACGGTCCGGGCAATGTCTTCGGAACTCGCCCCGAATTCAATGGCCAGAACACATTCGGCAATCATATCGGCCGCTCGCGGCCCAATGATGTGCACACCTAAAATTCGGTCGGTTTTGGAATGGGCAATCAGCTTGACAAAACCGTCCTTCTCCCCCATACACCGGGCACGCCCGGCACCGGAAAAAGGATACGTGCCCACACAGTAGGGAATATTTCTCTCTTTAACCTCTTCTTCAGTCAACCCGACACTGGCCACCTCCGGCCAGGTGTACACCACCGCGGGGATGGCATCGTAATTCACTTCACCGGGGAGTCCGGCAATGCATTCCACCGCAGCGATACCCTCGGCCGACGCTTTGTGCGCCAGCATGGGACCGGGAATGAGATCTCCGATGGCATAGACGGTGGGGATGTTGGTGCGATAAGATTCGTCCACCAGAACATGTCCGCTTTTAGCGTCGGTCTTAACACCGACGTCTTCCAGTCCGAGATTTTGTGTCAGGGGTCGTCTTCCCACAGAAACCAGCAGTCGATCACAAGACAGGGTCTCTTTTTTGTCTTTATTTTCCAGGGTCATCCGAACATTGTTTTTTTGAATTTTTGCGCCTGAAACCCGGGTGTTGAGACGAATTTCAAGTCCCTGTTTTCTGAGTATCCGGTCGAGAGTCCGGCCCACCTGCCCGTCCATGGTTGTTGCGATTTGAGACAGCATTTCAACAACGGTCACTTTTGCCCCGAGACGCAGCCACACCGATCCCAGTTCAAGACCAATATAACCACCCCCCACAATACCCAGATGTTTGGGAACCGTTTTAAACTCAAGTGCCTCGGTGGAAGTGACGATCCGTTTCCCGTCAAATTCAAGACCCGGAACCTGGATCGGCGAGCTTCCGGTGGCCAGAATAATTGATTTCGCCTGGAGGGTTTGGGCGGTTTTTTTCCGGGCAGAACCGGTATTTTGTCGAAGTTCAACGCGATCCTCTCCGGCAAGGCGGGCGGTCCCTTTGAAAATTTCTATGTTATTCCCTTCCAGAAGTTTGCGGACGTTTCCGGTCAATTCTTTAACAACCTGTTCTTTACGGGCCATCATGGCGGAAAGGTCGAGGGTCAAATTTCCGGTTTTTATGCCATGTTCGGCAAGGTGATCCTTGGCCAGGTGATAGTATTCACTGGAATCGAGCAGGGCTTTGCTCGGAATACAGCCCACATTCAGGCAAACGCCGCCCAGACGGGCCTCCTTTTCAATGCAGGCAGTTTTCAGTCCCAACTGGGCCGCCCGAACCGCTGCCACATACCCTCCCGGACCGCTCCCGATAACAATAAGGTCGTAGATCTCTTTTTTCGCCATTTTTATATCTCCATCATGATCCTTTCGGGATTTTCAATACACTCTTTGATCCTCACCAGAAATGTGACCGCTTCCCTGCCGTCCACGATGCGGTGATCGTAGCTCAACGCCACATACATCATGGGCCGGATGTTTATTTTATCCTCCACAACCACGGGCCGCTTTTCAATTTTGTGCATCCCCAAGATGCCGCTTTGGGGTGTATTTAAAATTGGCGTACTGAGCAGAGAACCGAACACGCCGCCGTTTGTAATGGTAAATGTGCCGCCCTCAAGGTCGGCCAGCTCAAGGCGGTTGTTCTTAATTTTATCCACAAAATCAACGATGGCCTGTTCCAATTCGGCAAAACTCAGCATGTCCGCATTTCGAATAACCGGCACCACCAGCCCTTTGGCGGTACCGATGGCAATACCGACATGGTAATAATTGTGGTAAAGAATATCATTCCCGTCAACAAATGCATTAATCTCCGGAAATTCTTTCAGCGCTTCGACGCTGGCCTTGATAAAGAAAGACATAAACCCCAAAGAAACCCCGTGTTTTTCTTTAAAGGCCTCCTTGAATTGTGTACGAATGGCCATGGTATGGGTCATATCGATCTCGTTAAAGGTCGTGAGCATGGCGGTAGAGTGCTTGGCTTCAAGAAGGCGTGATGCAATCGTCCGTCTAATCGGGCTCATGGGCTTTCGGGTAACGTCTTCCATCCTGGACGGGATCGGTTTGGCCAAGGATTCAGGCGCAACCGGAGCAGCATCCTTTATCTTTGGAGGCGCCGGTGATGGGGCCGGTAGAGCCGGGGAGGCCTGTTCCAGATAAAGAAGCACATCCCCTTTGGTAATCCTGTTCCCCGGACCAGTGCCTTTAATGCCGGATATATCGACATTCTTTTCGGCAACCAGTCGACGGACAGCAGGAGACAGGATCGGCCGGAAATCTTCCGGTTCCGTTTTCACCGCCGCTTCTTCAGCCTTCGCCGGTGCTTCTTCAGCCTCCACCGGTTCCGGTGCTTCAGTCGGTTCCGGACTTGGCAAAGGCGCTTCCACGACCTTCTCCGGAGGTGCCGGCTCCGGTTCCGGGGAGGGGACCGCGCCGGTGGCAATGGTGCCGACCTTCGTGCCGATGGAAACCGTCTCTCCTTCTAAGACCAGGATCTTTAAAATCCCGGATGCTTCCGCCACGATCTCCAGGGTGACCTTGTCGGTTTCAACCACAAAAATCGGCTCATCTTTTTGAACCGGATCACCGTCCTTTTTATACCACTGCACAAGGACCGCTTCCTGAACCGATTCACCCACACTCGGAATTTTGATCTCTACTTCCATGATGACTCCTTTGGGCTTTCAACTTTGAGCCTTTCCAATTGCTTTGTCTGTTACGGCGGCCTGTTCTTTCCGATAGATACTGGGGAAGCCTGTTGCCGGGCTGGCCGCAGCGTTTCGACCGATATATTCTAGTGGTTTTCCAATTAATTTTTCAAGACGCGGACGCACAAAAAACCATGCCCCCATATTCTCCGGTTCTTCCTGGACCCAAATAAATTGTCGAACCCGTTTGTATTTTCGGATGACGGCTTTCAATTGTATTTCCGGGAATGGATAGAACTGTTCCAAGCGAACGATGGCGGTATCGGTCTTTTTCATTTCCCTGCGTTTTTGAAGTAATTCATAATATATCTTTCCGCTGCAAAAAAGAATGCGGCGGATTGATTTAACGGGGTACGGATCTTCAAGGACTTCTTTGAACGCACCCGAAGACATATCTTTTAGATCAGAAACCGCCAACGGATGCCGCAGAAGACTTTTCGGTGTCATGATAATTAACGGCTTTCGAAACTTGGCTTTCACCTGACGGCGGAGAAGATGAAAGTACTGCGCCGGCGTGGTGAGATTACAAACCTGGATGTTCCTCTGGGCACACAACTGGAGAAAGCGCTCGAGACGGGCGCTGGAATGTTCAGGCCCCAGACCTTCCCAACCATGGGGGAGCAACAAAACCAAACCACTAAAACGCTGCCATTTGGTTTGTCCGCTGGCAATGTATAGATCGATGACCGACTGGGCGTTATTGGCAAAGTCCCCGAACTGTGCTTCCCAAATCACAAGCCCCAGGGGTTGTGCCATGGAGTAGCCGTATTCAAAACCTAAAACACCGACTTCGGAAAGCAGACTGTTATAGACGGAAAAGGGTGCCTGGGTCTTATCGAGCGCATTGAGCGGCGTATATTCATCGCCGGTTTTGGTATCGACGAGAATACTGTGGCGCTGGCTGAAAGTGCCGCGTGCGCTGTCCTGTCCGCTTAAACGGATCGGGTCGCCCTCTACCAGCAGGGAGGCAAAGGCCAGAGCTTCTGCATTGGCCCAATCGATATTCTTTCCTTTTTCCACACTATCCAGCCGATTTTTCAACAGGCGAACCAATTTTGTATTCGCGGAAAAATTAGCCGGAAAAGCATTCAGTCTTCGGGCCAGAGCGATGAGTTTTTTCTTTGAAACGTCGGTTTTCACCGGGTCATGGGTATAGCGTCCGTGAAAATCTTTCCAGTTTTCATAAAACCGGGTTTGAGGGAAAACGCAGGCACTGGAACGAACAGTCTCCAGAGCATCTTCCAATTCACGATTTATATCTTGTTCCAGAACATCGATATCCTCTTTTCGGACAATGCCCTGTTCTATCAATTTCTGGGCATACACCGTGTTCAAAGAGGGACGGCTTCGAATCCGTTCATACATCTGGGGCTGGGTAAAATAGGGTTCATCGCCCTCGTTGTGGCCATACTTGCGAAAGCAGATGACATCAATAACAACATCCTTGTTAAAGGTCTCCCGATAATCAACGGCCAGCCGGACCACGTGAACAACAGCTTCCGGATCTTCGCCGTGAACATGAAAGATAGGGATCATCAGCATCTTGGCCACGTCCGTCGCATAACGGGTGGAGCGAGCGTTTTCAGGAAGGGTGGTATAGCCAATCTGATTGTTGATCACCAGATGGATGGTGCCACCGGTTTTATATCCGGCGAGCTGCGACATGTTCAGGGTTTCGGTAACCACGCCCTGTCCGGCAAATGCTGCGTCACCATGAATAAGCAGGGGCAAAACCAAATTCCTCGCATCATCTCTGAGAATTTCCTGGCGTGCCCTCGCAAATCCTTGAACCACCGGACTGACGGACTCTAAATGGCTGGGATTATTAACCAAATAGAAACGCAGTGGTACCCCCTTGTGGGTCACTACATCTGCCAGATATCCGTTATGGTATTTGACATCCCCGGCGCCAAAGACTTCGTCCGGATCGTAACAGCTTTCAAATTCGGTAAAAATTTCCTCAAAAGACTTGTTCAAAACATTGGTCTGAATATTCAACCTTCCCCGATGGGCCATGCCTAAATTTATTTCCCGGCAACCATGAGATGCAGCCCTGTCGGTGAAAACATCAAGCATGGGAATGACCACTTCAGCGCCTTCGAGTGAAAATCGTGTCTGACCCAGATATTTTTTGTGAAGAAACTGTTCGAAAAGGGCGGCCCGATAAAGTTTTTCCATGATCCTGAGTTTGTCATCGGGTTTCAGATCGGGCTTGTTCCGCACAGGTTCCATCCGGTCCTGAAGCCATTTGCGTTCTTGTGGATCCTGCAGATGCATGAACTCCACGCCGATGGAACGGCAGTATGTCTCTTTGAGCGTTTGGATAATATCTTTTAATGAAGCGCGATGGTTTTCAATCAGGCCTTTTGCATAAAATTTGGCATCCAGATCTTTCAGGGTGAGATCAAATGCAAAAAGGTTCAACAATGGATGATCCGTAGGACATGCGGTCAAAGGATCGAGACAGGCCAGCAAATGTCCAACTTCACGATACCGTCTTATGAGTTCATCCACGCGGGATTGTTTTAAAACCTGTTCTTCGTCATAGACGGCATCGGCCTCCCGATCCATGCCGTGCCCCATTTCAAAGCCTTCAAAAAAGAAGCGCCAGTCACGGGAAACCGCATTGGAATCGGCTTTCCATTGCTCGTATTGCGAGTCGATATAGTCTTTGCTCAGAGTTTCAGAGAGGTCCATGGAGGTGTTCCTTAAACCATTTCACCACCAATTTAACGGTCTGCGAACGATGCATCTCGGCACTGAACATGTGATCAGCACCCGGTATTACAACCAACTCCGTATATTCAGGATTCAATGTTTTGGCCAGATACGCATCCTGCACCGGAATGATTTCGTCGGCATCACCGTGGATAACCATCAGTGGTGTTTGTAATGATTTTACGGTTTCCGGAAGATCATACTGTTTGGCGTCTGCGAAAAATTCCGTTGAAAGTTGCAATGAACGGCCCCGACTGTTGAACGATACCCTGCCGGTGTCCTCGAGTTCCTTTAGCTGTTTTTTACTGAAAAAATGGGTGGCTTTCAGTCCCGATAACCGCCCGGCCAGTGCGCACACCGCCTTCACGGTCCCGGTTCGGGCTGCTGTGAGAACGGCAATTACAGCACCCATGCTGTGCCCTGCAAGGCCGATCCGGCGGGCACCTTTTTCAGCGATAACCTCGGCGGCGGTCTGCATCTCGGTGATCTGTTTGGAATAGTTGGACGCCGAAAATTCGCCCTCGCTCTGCCCGTTTCCGGAAAAGTCAAACCGCAGGGCCAAAACGTCTCGCGCAGCCAGTTCATTGCAGATCTCACGGATGATACGGGTATTCCGGGAGCAGGTGAAACAATGACCAAAAACCACCCCGCACCCGTCAGGCCTTTTGGGCAAATGGAGCGTACCGGCAATTTTTTCGCCTTGCTGATTATAAAAATAAGTTGGCTGTTCCATGAGTGATTATTCAAGTAGCCCCTAGCTGTGCCAAAGCACAATTAGGGGGGACCAGGAAGTCAGTATTCAGGTGATAGAAAGAAAGTTCTACCTTATGCCTTTATATCTCATTGATAAGGTATACTGACGCTCGACACCTGATGGCTTTTAATCGAGGGTTTTCGCTCGATGGGAATTTTAATCTCCCTGCTCCGCCATATGGTCATCGTAGAGACCTTCTAAAAAGAGTTTGTGTTTTGCCTCCTCCTGGCAAAGCACCTTGAGAAGCTTGATATTCTCAGGATTATCGGTCTTTTTCTGAAGTTCATTATACAATTTTAAAGCCTGCTCTTCACGCTTCATGGCAAGGCGCAGGATGTCCATATAATTCATGCCGTCTTCATATTTCATTTCAACCATGTAATCACTACGCTTTATATCCGGGATCCATTTGAATTTATAATCCTCCACGAGTGCTTGTTTGCTTCCCAGATTTTCCAGCATTGTCTGGTGTTTTTTTTCTTCTTGCGACATCTCCAACAATGCCTCTTTTACCCCTGAAAAGGATGTCTGCCGGGCCAGGTCTGCATAAAAAGCTGAAGCTTCTCTTTCTTTTTCGATTGCGAATTCGATCAGTACCTCAAAAGATTCAAATGTCATAAAACCCTCCTTTAAACTTTTTTCGCCCTTGTAATCCTGTTTTTTATAAACTTATCACAAAATTCATAATTTCAAGAAACGATTAATATGGCTTTTACTTCAACCTAAGTTGAGCAATTTTTTGCGAAGAGATGTGCTGAGATCTTGATGCATAAGGATTCGCGAAAACCGCAGCCATGCCCGTGGATATGTCGAGGAATTTC
The DNA here is from genome assembly GCA_964195835.1 of uncultured Nitrospinaceae bacterium. Taxonomy (GTDB): domain Bacteria; phylum Desulfobacterota; class Desulfobacteria; order Desulfobacterales; family UBA11574; genus UBA11574. The sequence goes on from CAXMTB010000015.1 coordinate 13,238, forward strand.
GCGGATCCTTGATTCGCAAGAGATCGGTGCAGATCGAGTAAAAAATCACTCAATTTAGGTTTAAACATACGCAACATTTAAGGTTTCGGCAATCGATCCCTACCATACAAACCGATGATAGGGGGCATCGGCACAGAAACCACATTTTTATTTTACAGTTTGTCTTGAAAGAATCAATCTTTTATTTTAAACAAGCATAATTATTGGATTCATAAACTCCTTTTTTAAGTTTGAACATCGAACACATTCCCCATCTTTTAATGGGAAGGACTGCAGAAAAATTTCAATTGTTAAACACACGATATTACGATAAAGGGTAGACAATGAAAGAAGCTGTATTTTTTCGTAATTATCAAAATACTTGTAATTTTATTATTTTTTTTAGATCTTAAACAAAAAAGAAAAGCTAAGAAGAGATGAGGTCCACATCTGCAGTCATTGCGGAGAACGGGACGGCATCTTCCATAAACAACCCGATGCACCGTAATATTTTAAAATAACGCATCATCTCACTTTGAAAAGGAGGTCTTTGTGAATATCGACCGTTTCGTTGTTGGATTCGCCGGCTGCATGGTGCTCATCAGCCTGATCCTGTATGTTTTTCACAGCCACTACTGGCTATGGTTCACCGCTTTTGTCGGTGCCAATCTCCTTCAATCGGCCTTTACCGGATTTTGTCCTCTTGCAAAATTACTCAAACTCTTGGGCATCAAACCGGGAAATGCCTATACTTAGGATCTTTTCACTCAACATTTTTGCCAAAACAAAAATCTCTTTGAGCGCTCATTGAAACGTTTTTTGCTTATAAATCTTGGCGAAGTGGAAGAAGTGCGATTCCAATTGTCTGAGCCCGAAGGACGAGCTTAAGAATCGAGTTCTTTTTTGAGCCACACCTTTATTTCGCCTTCAATTGAGTAAACACCCTTGGCCTTGCCGTTAATTTCAACATACCGCTTTTTCAACACCTCCGGAATCTCAATCTCAGCCAATTCCTTCGCTTCCTCGGAATTTCTCTTTACGAGATAGATAACGGGAGTATCTTTCCAGGTGTTGACCACAAAATAGTGCGCTGTATCATCCTTGGACCGGATAACATAATTGCCGCCGGCCCAGTTGTTACCCCATTCAAGATAGAGCCGGACCGCTTCTTCCGGTGTCATGTCCCAATCTATGGCATTGATAAGGTGCTGATCCTTTTTAATATCGTCTAATTTCATCATCATATCCCTCCACTACAAATGATAACGGTTTTCGTAATATATCCTTCTTTATACAGCAATTAATGTGCCACAAGAATTTCACACCGAATGATAATGGATGCTCCATATGGTGTTATGGGAAATTCTTGCTTACCACTTGAACATGCCAAGAAAATATTTTATTGTTCGATGGTGAAATGAGATATAGAAATAATCATTGATATTCGTATATCAAGAGCTACTTACGCTTACCCGGCAACGGCAAATCAAATTTTACGCCATCTTGTTTTAAAAATATGGATCGATTCCCAACAGCGACCCAATATTGAATTTTATTTTTACCGATCCATTTAAAAAAGGATTCCAACTTCGTATTATGAGACAAGTTTGTATCATAATAATTATGAAACACCGGGGTCCAGGACCTCAATTGAGATGAAACAGTGGTAGCGCCTTGACGGTCATAAGGGCTTCATGCTAATGAGAAGCGGTTTTGGTTTTGACAGCATCTTACTGCCAATGCTTTTATTGCCTGTGAATTGCTCAGAATTTGGAAATGAAGATGACACAACCGATTCATACATATACCGGTCTTACTAAAATAAAACTTTTCTGGGCGCTCTCCAGAACGCCCCATGGAATCCTGGATATGGCCACCCCTGCATTGGGTGCTTTGCTTTGGCTTGGCCGGTTCCCCCCTTTTGAAGTGATTTTAATCGGGCTGATTACCACCTTTGCGGGGTATACGGCGGTGTATGCCCTTAACGATGTCATCGATTATCGTGTTGATAAAGAAAAGTTGAAACTCTGTGGAAATTTCGATATCGAATGTGATCTGGATGCCGCCACGGTGCGACATCCTATGGCCCAGGGATATCTGAGTTTTAAAGAAGGGTTGCTCTGGACGGTGGGCTGGTCAATTGTGGCGATATGGGGCGCTTACTACTTAAATCCGGTCTGCATTTTAATTTTTGTCATCGGTTGTTCTCTGGAGACGGTTTACTGCCTTTTACTCAAAGTCACCCATCTCAGAACCCTGGTCAGTGGCGGCGTTAAGACGGCCGGAGCCATTGCCGGTGTATTTGCTGTGGATCCGAGCCCTTCACCGATATTTCTGTCCATGCTGTTTCTGTGGTTGTTTTTGTGGGAAATCGGCGGCCAGAACGTTCCCAATGACTGGTCCGACATCGAGGAGGATCGGCGCCTTAACGCCAGGACCATTCCGGTTCGACTGGGCACACACTCGGCCAATGCAATTATTCTGGGATCTCTGACTGCATCGCTAATTCTTTCCACCGTTGTGTTTTACAGCTCTCCGATTCCTTTTGAATTTCCGTTTCTGGTTGCCGTTCTGGCAACAGGACTTTTCTTTTTTGTCCTACCCGCCTGGATTCTCTATCAAACAAAAAAACCACAATATGCCATGGTGCTTTTCAACATGGCCAGCATCTATCCTTTGGCGTTGCTTGCCATCGTCGTGATCAAAATCTTAATGGGATGAGCTTTTTAAATAATAAATATGAACAAAACACCGATTGGCATTGTAGATTTTTGCAGTTATGAGGAGAGCGTGCCGGCGCTTATGGAATTGCTTGGTGCGGCGCGAGTCCTTGGTGAACAGAAAAGAGTCGTTATCAAGCCCAACCTGGTCAACACTTCACGGCCTCCCATAACCACACCGGTCCAACTCGTGGCTGCAATAGCCGACTACGTAAAATCCGTGAGCAATGCCGAAACCGTAATTGCAGAGGGGTGCGGTGTACCTCTGTATAATACTCACAGGCCTTTTCGTAAACTCGGTTACTCGGATCTAGCCAAGTCCAACGGTATTGTTCTGGTGGATCTCAATCATGCCGAAACAACGGAACTCACCGATCACCGTTGCCGTGTCTTCCCCAAGTTCATGATGCCCCGACTGGTGATGGATTCATTTTTGATATCGGTTCCGGTTCTCAAAAAACATTCCCTTGCAAAAGTTACCCTTACCATGAAGAACATGCTCGGTTGTGCTCCTCCTGACCACTACGGCGGATTTATCTGGAAAAAATCGAAGTTCCACAAGAACATGCACCGCTCAATATTCGAAATGAACCTATACCGAACACCCGATCTCACCATTTTAGACGGAAGCGTGGGTTTGTCATGCCATCATCTCGGAGGACCGGAATGCAGTCCGCCTGTGGGCAAGCTGATCGGGGGCTTCGATCCCGTTGCAGTGGATGCATACGGTGCAGAGCTTCTTGGCGTGGACTGGAGAAATGTGGAGCATATACGCCTGGCACACGCGGTAATCGGTCGCGCCGATTACCCCGCAAAAAACGTATCCGAATTCGGCAATAGATAATCTGTATAGCTTAACTAGTGTCCATCCATAAATGAGGATTTTTGTCCAAGATCAAGGCATGCGAAAAAAATAACCACAGGCATATAATTGATATTCAGAGGATTATTTTTTGAGCATAACAAAGATATTGGGTAAAAAGGCCCTTTATGGATGGACACTAACTAAAGGATACCATCCGACTTGACGGCAACACCCAGGATTCCCATTTTTTTCAGCTCAAAAGAGTTTATAAGACTTAAACCGGCTGCATCCAGTTCGGCTCGAAGATCCTTGCTGGTAAAACGATCATGTTCGGGGTGAAGAAGGATGCGTTTGGTAATAAAATTCTGATAAAGTGAAGGATAAAGCTCCTCCATATAATACACACCGCCGGATTTCAAAACCCTGGCGATTTCCGAAAGTGCCCGGCGCCAGTTTGGAACATGATGCAAAAAACCGAATCCGAATAAAGCATCCAATGCATCTGATTTGAATGGAAGATCGATGGAGTCTCCCACATACATCGTCATAATATCTCTTGTCGCTCCTGAAAGATACGTCTTTGCCCCTTGAATCATTTTAATGTCCAGATCCAGTATATGCAGTTGAGACGGCTTAAAGGCTCTATGGATTAATTTTGCCCCTGCGCCGCGGCCGCACCCCACCTCCAGAATGGTTGCCCCCGGCTTCAGCGGCATCATGTGTCGCAACCATTTAATCTCTATGTGTTGCTGCAATACCCTTATGGGATTGTTGACCACCCACCGTTCAGCCCAGTTCAGTTTCATGGTTGTACCTTATGTTTTATCCTTTGACAGCCAAATGGATCATCGCAATACCGTTGGTGAGTTTACGTTCCGTCACTGTTGAGAATCCCACCTGTTTCAACACAGCCGTCAGCTCATTCGGCAATGCAAAGGTTCGAATGGATTCGGTTAGATGCAGGTATGCCTTGCTTGATCCCGCGATAACCTCACCGAGCGCCGGCATCACATGAAATGAGTAAATATCGTACAACCACCGGAATAACGGCGATGTCGGTTTTGAAAACTCCAGGCACATCATTTTCCCCCCGGGTTTCAGCACGCGGCACATCTCTTTAAACCCCTGATCCATATGGGTGACATTGCGAATTCCGAAACCCACCATGGCCGCATCGAAATATCCGTCCGGAAAAGACACGTGTTCGGCATCTCCTTGAACAAACCAGATACGCTCTTCTGACGGCAAATGGGTTACCTTGCGCACACCGGCCTCGATCATGGCCAGGTTGATGTCGTATATGATCACCCGGCCGGTCGGGCCGACAGGTCCGGCAGCCAGAATCGCCAGATCGCCGGTACCACCGCACACATCCAGCACCCGGTCTCCGGGATTCAGGTTCATGATCCTGATGGCGGTCCGCTTCCACAGATGATGGATGCCAAAACTCAACAGCGTGTTCATCAGATCGTATCTTTTGGCAACGGTATTGAAATGTCGCAGAACCCATTGTGATTTTTCATCCTCGGAAACTTTTCGGTAACCGAAATAGGCTGTTTTCTCAGAGCGCTGGTCGTCCTCAGATCGATTCTGTCGGCGATATTCATCAAGCCATTTTTTTTGTTTCATCAACATCTCACAGTGTTTTTTTATGTGTTGAAACCCAAATTTTTTTGAGCCACTTTAACAAAGGGGCATTCAAGTATCAAGCAATATCACCTGAATCTTTCATTAAAAAAATCTTAAATTTTATTATAATCTTAATTGAGCGGTTCCGGGTTCCCCGTTCAGGGTTGTAAAGGATTTTCAGTTATAGCTCATTGCGGTCTGTTTATAGCCAACGGCAACAATCGTCCATTGGGTGAACTGACAAATGTTGCTAAACCCTGAAACCTTGCCTGCCCAGTGAAATTCACGATAGTGAAGGGCAACGCCCATTTCACCGGGGAACCCTGAACCGCTTAACCGGAGAATAAATAAAGCTTGATGTGTTTTTGGCGACATATTAATAAAGACGAACCGGTCCCTTTTTTGACTTTCCATACCTGAATTTTGCACGATTCAGGTCATAAAACCCTCAACCCCTTTTATGCGGAGGTAAATATGCTCTGTTCAGATGACAAAACAAAATCACATCCTGTCCAAATGAGATCTCCATCGAGGAATACGTGCCTGTTGAGCGGGTTATGGATCGGCATGCTTTTTTTCTTTACGATGATCCTTCCGATTACAGCACAAGCAACGGATCATTCCAGGATGATAAATTGCGATGTCCATCACGGCACCTGTACGCAGAAGCTTCAGGGCATGGATATCATACTTGATATCAGCCCCAAACCGGTTAAAGCCATGACAGATCTTAAGTTCACCATTACCCTGACCGGGGAGCAAGACGTATCCGAACCTTTTATCGATCTTGGGATGCCGGGCATGAAAATGGGCCCAAACCGGGTGTTACTCAAATCCAACGGAAAAGGCATTTATTCCGGAACCGGCACCATTGTGCGATGCCCCAGCGGAAAAAGAATTTGGAAAGCGACGGTCACTGTTCCGGACAAGGGATCCGTGGAGTTTATTTTCGATGTCATCTATTGAGGCCTTATACCTTACGTTCTTAACCACCGGTTTTGCCGTTGGTTTCGGGCATTGTATCGGCATGTGCGGCCCAATCGTTGTTTCTTTCTCTCTTAATTTAAAGACAAAAGGGGTTATGGCCCCGAACCTGTTGTACCATGTGGGCCGGATTTCCACCTATGCTGTTCTCGGCGGCGTCATGGGCGCTACCGGTGCTTTTACTCGAATAACCACCGGTATCGGCGGCCTACAAAAAGGCGCCATGATCTTTGCAGGGCTCATCATCATCCTTATGGGGCTGGGCATGGGCGGATGGATTCCACTGGGACAGATTTTCGGGAATTATTGCCGCCCCGAAGGCATCATTGCGCGGAGTTTTCGCAAATTGTCCAGCATACAATCCACCGCAGCCTTTCTTCCACTGGGTTTGCTACTCGGCCTGCTGCCGTGCGGGCCGGTGTATACGGCTCTGATTGCAGCGGCCGGATTAGGCATGGAAACTCAAAACACGTTTAACGCCGTTCTTTCAGGAATGGGGCTCATGACCGTGTTTGGCATCGGTACCGTCCCGTCGCTCTTAATGGTGGCCAAGCTTTCCGGAATGGGCTGGTTGAAGTCAAGAGACATAATTTATAAAATCGGTTCGATACTGATGATCGGTGTGGGAATATATTTTTTAATCAAGGGTCTGCGATTTTGATGATATAAAAATGGCTAATAAACCTTAGTTAGTGTCCATCCATGAATCAAAAATGAACACAATGGGTGTCCAATTCAGAAATGAGCAGTTTTTGTTCTGATCAAGGCCGCACAAGGGTTTGCGGTGAGGCGTACGTCTGTCGCCGCAGCCGGAAACCCGCGGAGAACGCCGAGCAGGACAAAAAGGGCCATTTCTGAATGGACAATAGTTACACGCTTGACAAATACCGTTGCTTAATGCAGTAATACAAGATATTTTGATTCCCGGTTTATCCGGGCAAGGAGGTGTCAACTTGAAACAGGGAAAATGCCCCAAATGTGGATCTGAAGAAATTTATGCGGGAGTTGAGGTACTGCCGAAAAGCGGTCCCTTCGGCAGCAACAGCATCCCCATCAGCATTGTTTCCATTGCTGCGCTTGACAACTATGTCTGTAAGGAATGCGGTTACCTCGAACGGTATATCGCTGAACCTGAAAAGCTGGAAGAAATCGGTAAAAAGTGGCCCAAAGCTAGTAAGGTTGAACACGAGGAAGCCTGAGTAGATTTTTACATGGAGAAACCGAAAAAAGCAAATTCAGGTTTTGTAATCCGGAGCTTGAATTTTCATTATTTTATTTTTCAGGGGACAACAGCGTGAAAGAATTCTGGCGGCTTGGAAAAATAATTCGAATCCTGATCAAACACGGCTTTGGAAATATTGCCGAAAGGCTTTTCAAAAGAACGGAAACAAGTCCTGTTGATCAAGAAGAAAAAGAATTAACGGCCCAAAATGGCTTTCCTTCTCCCCGGCGTGTTCGGCTCGTATTAGAAGAGCTCGGCCCCAGTTTTATCAAACTCGGCCAATTACTCAGCACCCGGGCCGACGTATTCCCGCCCGAATACATTGAAGAATTTACAAAACTTCAGGACCAGGTACCGCCGGTACCTTTCAACCATATCAGGGATATTATCCAGAAAGAACTCAGACGTCCTTTGGAAGATATCTTTGCTGAGTTTACACGGGAATCCATGGCCGCCGCTTCCGTGGCACAGGTCCATATGGCCAGGCTTTTCAGCGGCGAGCAGGTTGCTGTCAAAGTCATTCGCCCGAACATTGACAAGGAAATCCGCAAAGATATCCGCCTGATGAATGCCATCGCAAAAAGGGCTGAAAAAGCCTTTGAAATCGCCCGTGTCATCGGGACCGTTAATCTGGTAAAAGAATTTGAACGGATTATTTTTAAAGAACTCGACATGTTCATCGAAGCCGGGAATATAGAAAAATTTGCCAAGAACTTCGAAACGATCGATGAAATTTATATTCCTAAAGTCCATTGGGATTACACCTCAAAATCGGTTTTGACAATGGAATATATCCCCGGTATTAAAATGGATCGGGTGGATGACATCAAGGCGCATGGTCTCGACCCAAAGGAAGTCGCATTGATCGGACTCCGTTCCTTTTCTCGCCAATTGATGGATTTCGGTTTTTTCCATGCAGATCCCCATTCCGGAAATACCATCGTCATGTTTGACGGTCGTGTCAGCCTGGTCGATTTCGGCATTATGGGTTATCTGGACGATGACACCATGCAGCACATCGCAAATCTCTTTCTGGGCTATGCTGAACATGACTATGATTTGGTGATGGAAGCATTGCTGGATACCGAACTCATCACTGAAGATACCATGGACCTCAAGGGCTTCCGCAGGGACCTAATGGATACGAGTGAGCCTTTTTACGGACGGAGTTTACAGACGGTTTCCGTCAAAGAAGTCTATGACCAGATCATTCATCTGGTATACAAATACAGGATTCGGTTGCCGAGAAATCTTTTGCTCCTCTTTAAGACATTTATTCAGACAGAAGCCCTCGGCAAAATACTGGGAAGTGACGCCAGCATTTTAGAAATAACGAAACCCTATGCTAAAGAACTGCTCAAACGCAGTTATATGGCAAAAAGCGTCTTGAGAAATATTCGAAAAGACACGTTGGCAATGGGCAACCATATGAAAATGATGCCCAAGCTTATCCATAATATCCTCGATCAAACCGCCAAAGGCAAACAGCGGATAGAACTCCGGCATACCGGTTTTCAGGAAATCAAGACCCAGCTTGTAAAAAGCATTAATCGGGTGATCATCGGGTTGGTCATTTCCGCCTCGCTCATTGCCGCTGCTATGGTGTTGAATGCTCCCCAACACATTTTTTCATTTACGGTCAATTTTTTAGGCTTTAAAGGGGTTCCCCTGACAGCGTTTTTAGGGCTGATCGGCTATGTAATTGCCACAATTCTGGCCGTCTGGCTCATCATCATGATTTTGCGATCCAGAAAGTTATAATCATAAATAGTGTCCGTCCATAAATGAGGATTTTTGTTCAAGATCAAGCCTCTGGCCCGTAGGGCCTACGCCCCGGAGGGGCATGCGAAAAAAATAACCACCCCGACGGAAAGTCTATCGGGTCAAGCCGGCATATAGTTGATATTCCGAGGATTATTTTTTGAGCATAACGCAGGAATTGGGCAAAAAGACCGTTTATGGATGGACACTAAATAGGAATTCGCCCCCAAGGTCTTTGGTGTTAAAAGTAAGTCTTTGCTCCTGCATAACGCTTTTTATAATACCGGTTATCCAGAGACGACCTTCGCACCTTTTTACCTTCCCCGGGTGCATGAATAAATCGTCCGTTTCCATCATAGATGCCCACATGGGAAATTTTTCTGCTGCTGGTGGTACGAAAGAATACCAGATTTCCTTTTTCAAGCTTGGTTCTATTTACGGATTCGCCTGCATGCCACTGCGATCGAGATGACCTTGGAAGATCCAATCCGTTCAAACGGTATACCGTCATGGTAAAGCCGCTGCAGTCGAACCCCTCTTCCACTGACTCACCGCCCCACCTGTAAGGTACGCCGATGAAGTTGTCTGCTGTTCGCAAAATTTTATCTCTCAAGTGAGCCTTTGAATAATTCTTGGGAGCTACGACATAGAAATTGTGGATAATTCCTGCAGAAGAAAGCGCATTCGCCCTGTTGACGGCAGCTTTTCTGGATGAAAAATTACCGAATCGAACCTTGTATAAACCCGAAGGATGTAAAAAATGATAGGCATTTACGTCCTGTTTGCGTAATTTTTCGGTAAATCGAACGGCGTTATCCATATTTGAGAACGCGCCCACCTGAATGGTGTAATGGATTGATGACAGCGGGATCGGCGAGGCAGGTTTGGGGGATGTCTTTATGGGATCACGACTGCATCCCGAAAGAAAAAAGACTGCAAATACAAGAATAAAGGACACTATTCGTTCTGCAAAATCAACGTTTTTGTCCCTGGTGAAATAAAAAAAGTCCATTCAACAAATCTTCTCAACAACAAATATATCCTTTGAGGTGAGCCCTAACTAACTGACCAATCCGTCGTTGAAATCTCAAAATGGTATCGATGTGTCAGCATATTAGGTGCTGGCTCAAAGTATGGGCTTCATGTTTATTACCTGAATTTTGCACAACTCAGGTATTAGTTCTGTAAGTAATACAAAACAGGGGACGTGGAATTCAATGGCATTCCCACGTCCCCTTCCAGCAATCAGCTATATAAATATATAAAAAAACAGACTAGTATGAATGTGTTCCCAAAACGACGTCCACTCCGAACTTCTTTTCCAAAAGAACCTTGAGATCATCATAATCTATAGGGCATGCTGCGGTCTCCATTGCCATCTTCATGCAAGTTCCAAGATGAATGGTATCTACGGGTCTTTCCAAATTGCCGGTAACCTCGGTCAATAATTTTACTCGTGGGACTGCAAGACCCGGGCAACCCCCACAATCCGTCATGGCAACCAACTCAATTTCATCATGTTTGGCAAATTCACCATTTTTTTCCGCCATACCCTTGAAACATTTAGCGCAGGCAATACATGAATGATCCTTAATGTTTTTACAGTACAAAATTCCAACTTTTGCCATAAATTTCTCCTTTCAACTTGGTTTTAACACAGCAATAATTTTAATAATTCTATGTTGAAAACCGACAATGAACCAAACTTATCTTCATCTTTCCGGTAAATGTGGCTGTCAACTTAAAAAATACGGTCGAGGGTACCAAACATCAATACCAGTTTTCGTGGTATGTTATTCCAATGACACGAACCCCTATAAATGTCAATATTTTCATATTGATCAAGTTTCGCATCCTTAATTTTCAGCAACTCGGCACAGAGCAGCTGGCCGGTAAAATTTTTAAGGGAAAATTATATGAATGCGATGATTTCTTCACAAACTTCTTCCTGTGTAAAATCTTTAGATTCGATCGTAACATCTGCGTATTTCGCATATAAAACGAAACGTTCCTCAAACAGGTCCTCAATGCTCTGATCCGGACGTTTTGCAAGACCTCTTGTAGCAAAATCGTGAATCCTTGATTCCAATACCGGCAACTCAACGTTCAAAAAGACAACCACACCATTTGATTTAAGGTACGTCATAGCCGCATGGCTGTATACGGCACTACCCCCGGTGGCGATGACATGATTGAAGCAATCGAGTTTTAAAAGGATACGCTCTTCGATCTCGCGCAAAACCATGTAACCTTCCGTATCAACGATATCCTGCAGGGTTCGACCCTGAGATATCTGGATAAGGACGTCCGTATCGACGAAATCGAGTGATGTCAACTTCGCCAAAATAATGCCGACAGTGCTCTTCCCTGAACCGGGCATCCCAATCAAAACGATATTGGACGGATTTTTAAGCATGTTGATGAACTTCACCCCCTACTCTTTGCCGGCTTTTACCGGCGCTTTCTATCCGACCCCATTATAGACGGGATAAATTTTGAATGAATTCTGTTTATCAGTAAAATACCGGCGAAAAGAATTATTTTCTCCTGTTTTTATTCATCGTCGGCGATCGACCCGGTGGAAAGGTCGGAAATTCAATCCCCTGATGAATATTAATAGTTAGCTTGGTCCGACCCCCATTGGTATTTAATTCACATCAGCTTCCCGACTTTCTCGATTTTTTCCTTGATATCCTGTTTGAAATGATCGTTATCGGTAAGCGGCAATGCCTTTTTATACATTTCAAGAGCGGCGGGATATTGCTTTTGCTCCGTTTTCAGTTGGGCATAATGATACAATACCTTAAAGGAGTCGTTGTCCATGGCCAGCGCCTTGGAAAGATAAAAATCCGAGAGATCGAGTAGTTTGACGTTTAAGCAAAATTCTCCCAGCCTGAAAAAAACTTCTTCCTCGCTCCCTAAAATCGAGGTAAGTTTGGTGATCTCTGCATTGTATTCCAACGTCCGGCCGGTCGATTTATATCCCGCCGTCGCTATGATATGCGGCATGGGGTGGTTCGGGAACGCTTCTACCGCTTTTTCGGCCAGACTCAATGTGCCTTGTACCCGCCCCTCCTTCATCAACTGTACAGCCAGCCCCACTTCATTTTGCAGGGGAATCAGCCGGTAATCGATATTATCCCCGTTTACAATCACATGGAAGAAATGATTGAATGCTCCATCATTCAGGTTCCCAACCAGCGGCGCACCGGAACTTCCGGCAATGATTTGATTCAATCCGCCAACAACCGAAAAGTTATAAACATGCACGTGGCCGACGAATACCATATCAACATTGTATTGTTTGAAGAGACCGGCAAGCTCATCCCGTTTTTCCGGATATTTGTTCAACGAATCCTTCAGATGTTTGATTTTCGGATATAAGGGTCTGTGCAGCACGATAAAAATATGTTTCCCCTCGGCCCGCTTCAAATCCCCTTTCAACCACTCCAGTTGTTTACCCGTGATTTGCGACGCTTCATTCTCGAGTTCACTGCAAAGAACAATAAAATGACAGTTTTTTACATCAACCGAATAATAAAGCGTCCCGGTCTGTTTGTTTTTATATCGCTTGGTAAAGGCTTCCCGAGCAAATTCCGTGTAACCGGAATGATTTCCCATGGTGATGTACAAGGGAATATCCTTTCCCCGTATCTGCGCCGTGGCGTTCTCGAAGTCGTCGAATTCTTCCCTGGCCTTCTCTTGTGAATACGCGTCATAACCCAATACAAGATCGCCGGTATTAAGTATCAGGACAGGGTCGAGCGCAACGGCCTTTTCAACCACCTTGTGATATATGTACGGCTGCTCTGGTCGAAACACATTTGCCGGCCGGTTATCCCCCATAACCACAAAATTCAAAGCCTGTTCTTCGCGCGGCCCGGGAATGGAAACAGTCCCACAGCCAAACAAAAAAACCAACAAGACGCATACACCCAGGAATTTTCTTTTCATTCCTTTCCCCTTCCGCGATTGGTCTTAAATTTTCTGATCGGATTTCTGAAGGAAAGGGGTCAAGAGCAGATTTGACCCCATTCCCTTTCGATTTCTACTTCTTCGGAAAGTATTTTACTCCAGAAATGTTTTTGAAGTCCGAATCCTGAGTCCAAATTGTGGCGTTGAACACCTGGGCTGTTGCGAGAATAATACTGTCCGTCATTGGGAGACCATGCTGAAGACTGACCTTTGAAGCATCGATTGCGAGCTTGGCTGTCAGATCTATAACTTTCCCTTTTTGCATGGCAACAGCTACTTGAAGCGCCTTATTCTCACTGGATTCTCGAAGAACGACTTTAAATACTTCATAGATCGTTACGGCCGGAACAACAAGTGACGTTGTATCTTTCAAGGGAAGAAGGAAGTGTTTTGCATTCGGTTCGTCCGCGAAGAATGCGAGCCAGCCGGAAGAATCGACGATATTCATACGCTATCTTCCTCCCGTTCAAATTCAGTATTTATTCCTTTGAGGAATCCTCGAAGCTCATTAATATCTCGTTCCGGGATAAACTCGATCCGTCCATCATATTCAATAACCTGCATTTTTTGTCCTGGGCGAAGCTGTAAAGACTCTCTTACTGCTTTGGGAATAACGACTTGATACTTAGGTGATACAGTGACTATTTGCATAACAACACCCCCATCGATAATTTGTGGTATTACAATATCACTATCGATAAGATTTTGTCAACCTTTCGGTGGCGTCGTGATAGGGATGCCAGCTTTTTGGCCCCAGTTCCCCTATTCGATCCAAGTTTCTGCGAAGGCGTTTTTCATTGATCTGTCTTTGAATGTCATCAGGGTCTCCGAAATAAATGCAGTGAGCCAGGCAAACATTGTCGGCACAAGCGGGTATGAGTCCGTTGTCCACCCTGTGATGACAAAGGTTACACTTTTTTGCCACGTCTTTTTGTGTATCAAAGGAAATGGCATGGTAAGGACAGGCATCCATACAAAGCCGGCAGCCGGTGCACGTTATCTCGTCCAGTACCACAATACCGTCATCTCTTTGTGCAATGGCTTCTTCAGGGCAACTTTCCACACATGCGGGTTCATCGCAGTGTATACAGACATTCGACTGAAATATGACATCCGTTTTATCGTCAACGGCGCTGAAATCCCCTTCAAAAACGTCGATCAATTTGACCCCTTCGGGAGCGTTATTTTCCTGCTTGCAAGCTACTTCGCAGGTTTTGCATCCCCAGCAGGATATGTGGTCTATGATCAGTGCGTATTTCTTCATTATCAGTCTCCTTCACGATTTCTCAGGATAAATCTTGCACAGGAGTGTTCTAACGCTGGTAGCACCCATGGCAGGGTCGCAGGTTTCATAGGCATTATCTGTCAGAATATTAATGTTGGATTCGTCCCAGCCGTGGAGCGGATCTTTCTTCTCGGGAAACCACCAGCCATGTTCGGCGGAAACGATTCTCGGGTCCATGCCGGCGAAAAGTTTTGCCCGCTGTCTGACCTTGCCCCGGGGCGATTCAATGACGACCCAATCTCCTTCTTCGATGCCCTCTTTTTCGGCTGTTTCGGGGTGTATCTCAACAATTGGATCCCTGTGGAGTTCTCTGAGCCAGGGCAACTGGCGGTTCTCGCTGTGAAAAAAGCCGGGCTGTCTCCGTCCCGTGATAAGGATATATGGATATTCTTTGAATAATTCCGGCGTACTGTAAGGGCTTTCAGGGGGTTCTCGAAACTTTGGGAGGGGATCACACTTCCATTTTTCCAGCAGCGTGGAATAGAGTTCAAACTTTCTGGTGGGGGTGGAAAAGCCATGTTCTTTGTATTTTTCGTACACCAATTCTCCCCTGATGTATTCCATGGTTTTAAATTCCTGCCAGGTGATACCCATGGGTTCAAGGATGTAGTCGAGTCCGCCCTCAAAGGTCTTCCACCAGTGTTCGCCCTGACCCACCCGATGGGCAAGGTCGTTGAGCATCTCATGATCGGATCGGCACTCCCCGACTTGGACCACTTTCCGCCGGGGAAGGATATACCCGTGTCGCTTCCAGAAATCACCGATATAGTCCATCTCCAGCCAGGTCGCCGCCGGTAAAACAAGATCGGCCAGTTCGGCTGTGGGCGTTAAAAAGAAGTCGGAGACGACCGTGAATTCCGTTTTTTCAAGGGCCCGGTATACCTGTCTTGCATTGGCGCGGGTGATGACCGGATTTGTACTGATCAAAAAGAGCATTTTTACAGGATAGGGGTTCTCGTCAAGGATTGCATCCCAAACGCATTTGGGATTGATAATGGCAAAGTTTCCTGCAAGGCGAAACCGGTTCCCGCCCAGTCGTTTTTCAGCCTGTTCTTTGGGGAGCATTTTGTGGGCGCCGAATTGGCTCACATTTTTAATCTTGGGCGGTTTGAACAGGACCTGGCCCCCGCGCACATCGATATTTCCGGTGATCCCCATAAGGGCCAGAAGGGAACGGTTGTTATCCGCACAATTGATTTGCTGTTCAATGGCAACGCCCCACTGGATAGCGGCCGGTTTGGTTGTGGCAAACAAAACGGCTGCCTCCCGGATCTTTTCTTTTGGCACCCAGGTGATTTGCTCCACCCTGCTTAGCGGATATTCATTGACCCGTTCTACGAAAGACGACCACCCATGGACGTGGTTATCAACGAAGTCCTTGTCATAGAGCGCTTCGTTAATGATCACATTGAGCATTCCCAGGGCGAGGGCGGTGTCACTTCCGGGCCTGAGCGGCAGCCAGACATCCGCCCTGGCAGCAATGCGTGTGCGCCTCGGGTCCACGGCAATCAGTTTAGCGCCGGCATCCAACGCTCGAGAAAAGGGCTCACCCTTGTAACAGTCGGGGTTGCTGATGACCAGATTGTTGCCCCATACCATGATGCACTTGGGGTGGTTCTCATAGTCCACAATGGGGTTCGAGCCACAGGTAATGATGGTGGTGGCAAGGCGGGGTCCGTAACAAAAATGACCCGCCGTGAGGACATTCGGCGTTCCCAAGAGATTGGCAAACCGATAAATTACGGCTTCGTTTTCCCTGCCGGTTCCATAGCCCATGACGATGGATTCAGCCCCAAAGGATCCCTTGTAATGCAATATCTTTTCAGCAATGGTATCCAGAGCGTCATCCCAGGAAATTTGTCGCCACTTGCCGCTGCCTTTCGGGCCTGTTCTCTGAAGGGGATGGGTCAAACGGTCCGGGTGATAGACCAATTGAAGTGACCCGATTCCCTTGGAACACAGTGTGCCGTGGTTTATGGGGCAATCCGGGTCACCGGCAATCTTGGCAACCTTTCCGTCTTTGAGATAGACCAGCACCCCGCAGCCCCCATGGCACATTCTGCAATGGCTTTTGATCACAGATTCGTAGCCATAAACCTCCATTTCTCTGGTTGTGTTGGCAAAGGTAAATTCGGTCTCGGTCATAAATTTTCCCCTAAATGAGCACTTCTTTTCTGCCGATATATTTCTTTCTCAGTTTTGGTTTCTCTATCTTCCCTGTGGGGCTTCTGGGAATTTCCCCGAAGAAGACCTTCCGTGGTCTTTTGTATCGAGGTACTTCCCGGCAATAGTTCAGCACCTCTTCTTCGGTGAGTGTCTTGCCGGGAACAAGCTCGATAACCACAGCCACAATCTCACCCAATCGCTCATCCGGATAGCCGATGGCCGCAGCGTCTTTTACGCATGGATGGCGGTATACAAAGTGTTCAAGCTCAACGGGAAACACGTTTTCGCCGCCGGTAATAATGATATCTTTTTTCCGATCAACCAGGTAGATAAAGCCGTCCTCATCTTGTCTTGCCATGTCACCGGTGTGAAGCCAGCCATCCTTCAAGGCATCCGCCGTGGCCTCAGGGTTGTTATAATATTCACGCATCACCCCGTTGCCCCGAACAATAAGTTCTCCGACATTGCCATCCGGCACATTCCGGTCATCTTCTCCGATGATGCGGGCTTCCCAGTTGAATCCGGGACGCCCAATGGCACCGACTTTATGAATGTTTCCAATTCCAAGGTGCATGCAATTCGGACCTGAGGCTTCACTAAGGCCATAGGTCGTATTATAATCCATAGAGGGAAAATACGCCCTCCAGCGCTCGATCAGAGACCGGGGAATGGGCATGGCCCCCATGTGCATCAGTCTCCATTGATCGAGCCGATAGTCCTCGAGTTTTAGCTCCCCGCTATCCAGCTTCAACAGAATGTCCTGGACCCATGGCACCAGCAACCATACGATGGTTCCCCCTTCCTCGCTGACGGCTTCCAGGATCCATTCAGGGGAAACGCCCTTTAGAATCACGGCCCGACCGCCGACAATAAAGCTGCCAAACCAGTGCATCTTGGCGCCCGTGTGATACAGGGGCGGTATCAAAATGAAATTGTCTTCCCGGGTCTGGCCGTGGTGCACCTTTTCAGTCATGCAGGCACAGAACATGTTTCTGTGGGTAAGAAGAATGGGCTTGGGCTGGCCTGTGGTACCGGAGGTGAAATAGAGTCCACACGGATCATCGCAACCCAGCGTTACATCGGGGACCGTCGCAGGCGCATCTTCGAGCAATTCGGCGAAAGGGTCAGCATAATCCGGGATCTCTTTTCCGGCGCAGATGTAATGTTTCACCGGAATTTGGTCCCTTATGGCGTCTATCCGCTCGGTGAATTCATCCCCAAAGAGCAGGATGTCCGGCTGTGCAACGTCGAGGCAGTATTTGATGTCTTCACTGGTATAGCGAAAGTTGAGGGGTACGACCCATGCGCCTGTTTTGACAATCCCAAAATAGGCAATAAGCCAGTCAATACAGTTATACATGAGGTGCACCACTTTAGCACCTTTCTTGACGCCTTTTTCCATTAAAACGTTTGCAAAGCGGTTTGCTCGTTCATCAAACTGCTGCCACGTGATCTCCCATCTTCTGCCTTCCGCAGGTATTCTCTCAATCAGGGCAACCTCGTCAGGGTACATTCTAGCGTTCCTGGCCAATATTTCTGCGATGTGGATATACATCAATGCCACTCACCTTAATTTCTGATTAATTTGCAATAACTGACCCATTGAAAAACTCCCCTGGTAAAGATTGGGGAAAGGGTCAAAAATAGGACTTGACCCAATTTTTATTGATTTTACTAAATAATACCGATCTAATTGTAATGATTTATTTCACAATTCGAGGTTTGACATCCATCTTTTTTTGCTTCAGCTCGGCTCTGACCATCAACGCCAATAAGACCGAAGTTGAGATTATCGCTCTCAACGAATAAATGGTGGCCAAGATGCCTTTGCTCGAAAGCAGCGAAATGCATGGAGCCAAAAACAGGCCGATCCAGGCAGCAAATGATTCCGTGTTTTCGTTGGACTTCCATATCCTGCTTATCACCGGAAAATAGGCGATGACTAGAATCACCTGAATCGAAACATGGGACACAACGTGGTTTTGAGAGATAATCCAGAACACCACGATAGCCAAAACTGCGACTAGGCAGCCGAGATCGAACCTGTTGAATCGAGCACTTCGGTCACCGAATATGAATATGAACACTGCAACTATTACCACCAAGAAAAGATCCGAGGTATTCAGGATATTGTCGAGGAGATAGAAGTCTCCTGCAGCCAGATAGGTGACTAAACTGCCACCCACCGCGATGGAGAAGAAAACCCACATGGCCAAAGCAGGTTTGATCCTCTCTTTCCGGATCAGCCAACAATATCTAACCAAGATAAAGAGGTTAATCGCCACAACAATAATGATTGAAGTTTCTCTCACCTGAATCCTTTTTCCATGATATGCATACTGAAAATGACGCATAAAACGCAATAGCAATATTACATTTTTATTATGAAACCCATATTCTCTCAGTTACGCCCTTTGACATATCTTGATCGTATAGAAACCATTCACAACAACAAGTTATATACAGATATCGTAGTTTCCGAATGTCAGGTGGAATAAATCCTATTTTTGATAATCGTCAAATCATCCAAGCCCATCGACACCTTAAACTCATACATTTATTCTTTTAGCCTTAAACAGACACGAGACACGCTACACCTCTATCCTGTGGAAAATGAGGGCAGCCCTTTCGCGGTATTATTTATCGTATCTTGTTTGACGTAAATTTTAAACGTTTAATCGAATCAAGATGCTCCTGAAAACCGTCCCTTATTGATAAAAGCATAAAATCATAGACGTCCCGTTTATTTCCTTCCAGTACCTTTCGATGTAACCGGCGATCAACCGCACTATCGCTGCATCCCTGGACCACCCCCCGTCCTCAGACCAATTTCGTTCTTGATTTCAAACAGCAATCGCGGTGGTATAAAATATCAGAGCTGGGTGAATTGTCTAATGGTGTCACATCTCGTATCATCGAAGTTAAAGGATTTTACAGCGCCTGACCAACATTGAAGAAACAGCAAGTTTTGAATTGATGATTTCGAATGTAAAAATCGTTAATTTAAAAATGTTGAAACAATCATGGAATCGGTAATTAATATTAAGATATCAATCTTCTCAAGGGGGAAAGCGGAATATATTTTGTTCTGATTTCACCAAAATATTCGAAGTTTTCGATATTTGATTTTATATCAACCCAGTCTTCCTCTATTATTAATTCAGATTGCTGACGCTTCAAATATTTCTCAGAAAATAATATATATTCCCTTTCAGGGACATTGTTTTTTAGTAATCTATGAGCTAGAATTACATCACTGCCTATCAATTTAGTGGAGTTATGGATGGGGACTTCTTTACATACACCATAATGAACTATAAACTTTAATGTTAAATTAGAAGCGGTCATACAAGTATCGCATTTGCAGAAAAAATTCCTCTCCATTGCCTTCAAATTAGTGTGAAAATCAACAAACATCCTTTTTGATTGTTGAATAATCTCTTCCTTTTTAGGTGGCGCACCCTTAGAATAAAACAAAACGGCATCGCCTTCTATCTCTGACACCTTAAGTTCCAACGGGTTTGAATCCAATATTATATTGATTAGGTTGGAGATAATATGGTTGGTATGGTTAATTTCACATTTCGTTACAAATTTTGTAAATCCACTAATGTCTGGTATAAAAATTAAGGCCTGATTTCCCATGTTCTTATCGCTCCTAAACAAGTATGAATTTTCGAATTAAACTTAATTCCACTTTTTGAATTACGGTGACTGGATTTCATTTTATCCTTTCATGCTCTTCTTTTGACTCTTTCTTTATT
>CAXMTB010000016.1:0-33013 GCA_964195835.1 uncultured Nitrospinaceae bacterium
AGAAAAATTCCGCCCAATATGACGACAAGCCCGGCTGGAAATTTTCTGTTTTCAAGCAGCAGAAGCGTCAAAACACCGCCGACGATTCCAATAACGATCCCGACCGGTATGGGGCCGATGTGCTGTATGGTCAAATAAGGTTCTGCCATTTGCCGCACCATTTGAAATTTTGACGAGCCGATCATGAATTTCACGCCCTGGGCCATTAGGAGCGTGCCGGTTGAAATCTGAACCCCCCTGACCACCGGTTTGGGGGTATACTTGCCGATAAGGGTGATGGCGTTGGTTCCGCCGATAATCAAAAGAAACAGGCCCATCAAGGCTGATGAAGCCAGAATCTGGGACGGAGTCATTGCCGTTGCAATGGCATATGCACCGATGACCTTCATGGGCTGAACCGGAACCGTAATGCCGTAATACATGCCGGATAAAATATAAAAAATGCCAATGGAAAAAAACATACCCGTGGGACTCAAACCGTTGATGAGGATCATTCCAATGGCGAGGGGAAGAAGGGTTCCCATGTCTCCTAAAGAGCCGGCAATTTCCATTCGATCAAATCGATAACGGGGACTCATCCGTGGCCTCCTTCAGCGCGATCACTAGTAAAAAATGTGGGGTCAACGATAGAGCAACTTGCTCATGGCCGAGAGATGGAACTTTTCCTCTAAAGCGCCCACCTCCTTCATTCTTTGGGGATCAAGAAATATTTTATATAATCTTTCGGTTTTATCAATGGGCTTTCCCAAAAGTTTTTTTTCAAGCATTGATATGGCTTCAATGGATTTATCACACACCGGATACCCTTTATCATCCAGGCTGATCTCCGGTCCTAAAGAAACTTTGGAAATATTGTTAATATCTACAAGTTTAATATTCCCGGTTGGGGTAATGAGAAGATTTTCCACCCCCGCAAAATCAGGAACATAGTTGGCTTCTAAAATCATTTTTTTTACGCGCGCTATGAAATGTTCAACTTTTTTATGAAATTTGCGAATCAGTTGTTCCGATGTCATTTGAAATCCATTGGTTCTATGACCGTTCATGGGGGTAAAAAGACCGGCCAGTTGATGTTTGGAAATCGGGTCCCATGGGTTCAAAACCTCACCCTCGACATACTCCTGTAGGCCGCAAAGGATGAAATCACGGTTTTTATTCCAGAAATAATCCACGATAAATTCATCGGACTTTGCATAGGAATCTTCAGGGAGATATTTTTCAACGATTTTTAGCTTTTTGATCTCTTCACATACTTCTTTTGTGGAAGAAAAACTTGTTCTAAAAATTCTAAGCATTTTTAGAGGCTTGGCCCAGGGGTAAATTCGTATCCCGTCTAAAATTTCTCCTTTGTTCTGTTTTAAAACATCTCCCGGATCCAGTACTTCCATGATATGAGATCTCAATCCCTGCTTATGATATTTTCGAAACACATAGGCACCGGGTTTCCGGATAAAGTTTAATGCAAGGACATCTTCGTGAGTAATATGGGATTTATCCCTGATATCTTTGATCATTGTGCGCTACTTTTGGTTTTATTCGTTATCTGATGGGTTGTTGCCCGGTTTTTCGACATTATTTGCTTGGTATCACAGCGCACTTTTTCCTGCAATTGAAATAAAAAGAAGGGGGGGGATTTGAGAAACAGTGGGAAATTTTTGTGTTACAAAATGTTTTCTGCCTGCAAAAAACGCAGGCAGAAAACGATGCTTGGTTAGAAATCAAACTCTAATGGTGTAACGGTTTTAACCAGTTGCAACTGGTGCATTTCTTCAATAACATGTGATGGAAGCGATACATTGGTTTTGAGAAAGATGATGTTCAATTCGCCGCCTTCTTCCTGCCCCACCTGCATCTGATCGATGTTGATGTTATTTTTTCCAAGAAGCGTTGCAAAACTTCCGATGGCCCCCGGCTTGTCAAAATTGTATATCAGTGAAATATGACCGGTTGGAATCAATTCCAACCGGAAATTATTTATTTTTACGATTCTCAGCTCGTTTTTACCGAATATGGTTCCGGTCACGGTATTGGACATTTCCGTGGTCTCAACCTTGACGATGATCAGGTTGATATACTCTCCGGAGTCATCACTGGTTGCTTCGGTAACCTTTATACCCCTCTCTTTTGCCAGAACCTGTGCATTGACAAAATTCACATCATCTTTTACCACATGGGTCAACAGCCCCCTTAAAACCGCTATGGTGACCGGTGACAAATCAAGCCCCTTAAAATCACCGGCGTACTCGATGACCACCTCTTTGACGGCACCTTTACTTAACTGTGCCTGAAGGCTGCCCATCTGATTTCCAAGGGTTATTAACGGATTGAGTTTTTTAAGAATATCCCCTGTCACCGAAGGAACGTTGACCGCATTTAAAACCGTTCCGTTTTTTAAATAATCAATGATCTGGCCGGCCACATCGACGGCCACCTTGGTCTGGGCCTCCTGGGTGGAGGCTCCCAGATGCGGCGTGCAAATGAGATGATCCAGCTCAAAAAGCTGGCAAACCCCCGGAGGTTCGCTCTCAAAAACATCCAAGGCTGCTCCGGCCACTTTGCCCGAGTTCATGGCGTCATAAAGGTCGTCTTCATCCACAATACCGCCACGGGCACAGTTGACGATCATTACGCCATCCTTCATTTGATCGAAAGCATCCTTGTTGATCAAACCGGTGGTGTTTTTGAGTTTGGGGACATGCACCGTGATATAATCAGACCTTTTGTATAACTCCTCTATGGATACGCTTTCGAAACCCGATTTTTCAATCAGTTCCGGCGTTACAAACGGGTCGTATACAATCACCTGCATTTTCAGACCTCGGGCGCGATCCGCCACGATGGAGCCGATTTTTCCAAAACCGATAACGCCGAGAACCTTGTTATATATTTCTCTGCCCTGAAGCTTCTTTTTATCCCATCTTCCGGCTTTCAATGACGCTGTTCCTTCCGGAATATTACGTGACAGGGAGAGAATCATGGCAATGGCATGTTCGGCGGTGGTGATGACGTTTCCGCCCGGCGTGTTCATCACAATGACGCCCCGCTTGGTGGCTGCCGGAATGTCGACGTTATCAAGTCCGATTCCGGCACGACCCACAACTTTTAATTTCGTTGCTGCATTCAAAAGATCTTCTGTCACCTTGGTCGCACTCCGGATGACCAGCCCGTCATAATCTGCGATGATGTTTTTAAGTTCTTCGGGTGACAGCCCGGTATTAACATCAACGTCAATCCCCTCTTCATCCTGAAACATCTTGATGCCGGCTTCACCAAGGTTGTCACTCACCAAAACTTTCATGATTTTCCTCCTGAAAACAAATATATACACATATATGGATTTGAACAATGACCGAGTTAAAAAAAGATCAAAGCATTATAGTTGATTTTTTTTTCGATTCAACCCATTTTTTATTTTTTTATAACCCTGTCACTATTTGAAACGCTCAGTTTAGGTTTAAGTGTTGCAAACGAAAAGCCCTCTAATAATCCATAGAGCTGTGATAAAAGCATGCCTGAAAGCATGAGTGTGCAGCCGATCAAACCTCGGGAACTGATGGTTTCATTTAAAATGAGCCGGCCGGCCGAATATCAACATTTTTGTGTCGGCAAAGGAAGTACTTTTTCTCGACCAGACAAAAAGATGAGGATACATAACCGGATTTTTAAGTCAAGCATTGATACCCAACACAACGGATTCAGCCTTAATTCCACATCTTTTACTTGAATTTATCACGTGCTGCTCCCAGAAAGGGAATTTTCGACAAGCAGCGGAAGGATTCAATTTTAAAGGAACTTCAATTGGGTGTTGACAAAGGATGTTTTTTTGGGATATGGGATAAATCAACAGCAATCAAAAAAACCATCTGAGGGCTTTTATGATAATCAGAAACTGGTGGTGGTGGCAAATGACATGAAGTTTGCTCATCACCTGATTGGACTTTAGATAACACATTAAGGGCTGTGAGCAGCTTCGAGGGTTTCATGTAGTAGCTCACGGCTCTTTTGGTTTACAAGCCGAGGCTGCTTCGGGCAACCCCGGCTTTTTTTATTTTCTTTTAAAAGGAGGTTTTCATGGAAATCAGGAAGGTACTTTTAACGGAAGAGGAAATCCCGAGACAATGGTATAACTTGCTGGCGGATATCAAGTTGAATCCGCCATTGGGTCCGGACGGAAATCCGGTGACTCCCGATATGTTGTCCCCGGTTTTTCCCATGAATCTGATCGAACAGGAGGTCAGCACACAAAGATGGATCGATATCCCCGAAGAAGTCCTGGGCGTGTTGAACATGTGGCGGCCCTCACCCCTGGTCCGGGCCCTTTCACTCGAGGCGTATCTGGATACACCGGCCAGGATCTATTACAAGAACGAAAGCGTCAGTCCGCCCGGCAGCCACAAGCCCAACACAGCCGTACCTCAGGCATATTATAACAAGGTGTTCGGCATCAAAAAAATAACCACCGAGACCGGGGCCGGACAATGGGGAAGTGCGCTGGCATTTGCATGTTCTCAGTTTGGCCTCGAATGCAAGGTGTTTATGGTACGGGTCAGTTTCGATCAAAAACCCTACCGCAAATCGATGATGGAAACATGGGGCGCTAAATGTATTGCCAGCCCCAGTTCTCAGACCAAAGCCGGCCAGGCTATCCTTGCCACCCATCCGGATACACCGGGGAGCCTTGGAATCGCCATCAGTGAAGCGATCGAAGCAGCCGTGACCGACACCAGCGGCCAGACACGCTACTCCTTGGGCAGCGTTCTCAATCACGTGCTCTTGCATCAGACCATCATCGGATTGGAAGCCAAAAAGCAAATGGAAAAAATCGGTGAATATCCCGATATCATATTGGGTTGTGCCGGTGGCGGGAGCAATTTCGCGGGTCTGACTTTTCCATTTGTTTACGACAAACTCAATGGAAAGGACATTGACATTTATCCGGTGGAACCGGCAGCCTGCCCCACATTAACCCGGGCTCCCTTTGTTTACGATCACGGTGATACGGCCAGATACACGCCGCTGCTTCCCATGCACAGTCTGGGGCATGCCTTTGTTCCGCCACCGGTACATGCCGGAGGCCTCCGCTATCACGGCATGGCCCCCATGGTAAGCCAACTGGTGACCGAGGGGCTTATCGAGCCCAAGGCCGTAAGCCAGCTGGATGCCTATGCCGCAGGTGTGGTTTTTGCCAGAACCGAAGGCATCATCCCGGCGCCGGAAACAAACCACGCCATTTCCGTGGTCATGTCAGAGGCTTTAAAAGCAAAGGAAGAGGGCAAGAAAAAAGTCATTCTCTTTAATTTCAGCGGCCACGGACTCATCGACCTGGTGGGTTACGATAAATATTTTTCTAAAGATTTAATCGATTTTTCCCTATCCGATGAAGAAATTGCAGCCGCTGAAAAGGTCTTCGAAAATTTTCCCAAACCCGGTCTGTTAAAAAGCCGATAATGTCCGACATTTAGTTGCGGAATAAAAGAAATGGTTGAACCAATGAGGAAAAAGGGGGAAGGATTGATGAAATTCGCTAAAACATATGGTGTTGTATTCGCATTGATAGTGACGCTGGCAACCGGCTTGCCGGTCCAGGCCTATGATTTGCCATCCGTGAATCTGGGTTTTACCAGTTTTTTGGATGGCGGTCCTCCGTCCGGGCCGGGGTTTTACTTTTCCCAGTACATTCAGTACTGGACCTCTGACGAATTTAAGGATTCCAATGGCGACCGGTTGTTACCGACGGTGGCCGATGAAGATCTTGAAGCCTGGATCAGTTTGTCCCAATTCATCTACCAGTCCGATCAAGCGCTGCTCTTTGGTGGAAAATGGGGATTAGATGTAATCATACCCATTGTCGGTCTTGATTTCAGTTCTACGCTGGGAGCGGCAGGTCCACAGGATAACGGAACCGGTTTGGGAGACATTCTGGTCGGACCCTTTTTACAATGGGACCCGATCATGGGCCCCAACGGTCCTCGATTCATGCATCGGATTGAGCTTCAGTTGATTTTCCCCACCGGCAAATACGATGAGAATAAAGCATTGAATCCCGGCAGCAATTTCTTTTCCTTTAACCCTTACTGGGCGGGCACCCTGTTTATTACGCCCAAATGGACGGCCACCACCCGGATTCACTATCTCTTGAACGCTGAAAACAGCGACCCCAACCCAGCGCTGGGAGCCAACGACACCCAGGCCGGACAAGCGATCCATCTCAATTTTGCAACTGCGTACGAAATTCTGCCCAAGCGCCTGCGTTTGGGCGTGAACGGCTATTACCTCAAACAAGTTAACGATACGCAAAAAAACGGTATTGATATTCCAGACTCCAAGGAACAGGTTTTTGGAATCGGTCCGGGGGCGGTTTACCATTTTTCCAAAGACGTTCATCTGTTTATTAATGCCTATTTCGAATCCATGGCTGAAAACCGGCCCGAAGGAGAGCGCGTAAACGTACGGCTTGTGTATCATTTTTAATAATGATCTTGACAGTATAGCTTGAATCTGCAAAAAATAGAATGTTATAAAATAGTTGCTTTAACCTTAAATAAAAGGGCGAGCATGTGTGACGATATTGAACCCCATTTCTCACATAGAGAGGTGGGGTTTTGCTTTTACATTGATATCGAGTAAATATCACAGCGGCGACTATAGCCCATATATTGGCCGGATAACGTGAAATTTTGATTTCAGTTAGAAATCTTCAATTTTTGGAAATGCATGCTTGAGGCACGCGATACGTTAATCAAACCCACCTCTCCTCTCCTTTAACAATTCTACAATGCGCCTGTCTATGTAAAACAATTCATAATTACATGTGATTTGCTTTACAATTACATGGTTTATTATATGAATTAGCGCGACTATTCTTACACAATAATTGATGCAACTATTTAACATATAAGCAATTGTTGTCTAAATACATGTATTTGCATGATTTTTGCAGAGTATAGTAAATAATATAATGAAATCAAAAAAAGGAGGCAAATTCATGGCATCAAATTTCCAAATTTCTTCTTTTAAAACCAATAACAACCTCCACCTGAAATTGCATGGTGATTTTGATGTAAATTCTGCACAAGAATTGACCAACACTTTGCTAATGCATGGTGCCGGTTATTGGGATATATTTATAGACACTAATGACCTAGAGACAATTCATCCATTTGGTAGAGATACGCTTCAAATGAATCTCCGCAATTTCAAAAAGCAATTAAACAACCTTTTCTTTATTGGGGCCAATAAATATAAAATTGCACCAAATTAGGAGCAGTTGCGTCGATTAATGTCGGCTGGTTTGGAATCCTTATGTAATAACGCAATTAAATGCCACCCAACTTCAACATCTATATAAAAAACAACGTGATGGGCAAGAGCCTCCAAAGGTCAAACTTAAAAAAAGCGTTTGAGGTGGCACTTAATTTATGGCTTCTCTGGTGTAAGTGCCTCTTATACTTCGGTCGACCCTATTTATTTGAGGGGTCGGGGAGTTTTTCTAAACAACCGCTCCATGGATAATCTTTTTTTAAATCGCATGAACTCACGGCAAGGGATCGTAAAGAAAAAACAGGAAACTATCTTTGGAATATCAATAGGTTCTTTGCGTTATTTTATATTTTTTTTTAAAGATACGATTTCGGGATGCGCCTGTTTTTTCAAACGATCCCTAAGCCACTCAGACAGCATCCGATTTAAAAAAAGATCATCCATTCCGCTATATTCAAGGATCTAGGAGAAAAACTCCCCGACCCCTCATTTATTTATACATAATTTTAACATACACTGACGTTAATAACGGCATTAAGGGAAGCCTTCATTTTTGAATAGGGGCAAATCGATTGACAGGGTTTGCCTTTTTGATGTATCTGGAGATATTTGTTATAATCATGAAATCTGTTTAAACACGATAAAAAGAAGCGTTCTATTTAATTATTACTTTTTTATAGCCCTGTCACTATTTGAAACACTCCGTTTAGGTACTAATGTTAGGTCGTATAGAGCCGCAACGTAGAAAGGAATACAATGAGTACGAAAAACGAAATCTCAGATCAATTCGTGGTGTGGAACGATGCCCTTCAGACAGGAGATCCAGATAACGTTGTCGCATGTTATGCTGCAGACGCTATTCTCCTACCAACTGTGTCTGCCAAAGTGCGCCATAATCATGACGAAATACGTGACTACTTCGTACACTTTTTATCAAAGAAGCCGCACGGAAGGATAATTGAGCAGAACATACGCATATACGATAATATTGCGATAAATTCCGGACTATACACTTTTTCCTTGATAGGAGATGGCGGCCATACTGATGTTGCTGCAAGATTTACTTTTGTCTATCAAAAATATGAAGATGGATGGCTGATCATAGAACATCATTCGTCAATCTTGCCTGCATAGGAATAAGGCGACCTAACAGTATCAAGTCGCTTCAGGGGACGCCCTGGCGGTTACATTTGATAACCTGCTATCTCTGGAAATCTGAAGTCGGTTCAATTGGTTGTGATATCAAACTCTGAAAATTGAACTGTCAAGTGTTGTATTGACCCGCCTTGCTATTCTGCCAAATCAAGCTTAGGTCGAAACAACTAATGTGCGGAACACATCGAAATCTTCCACAAAACCTTGATCACCCTATCTTTCTCGAACCTAAACCGAGCGTTTCAAATTTTAAAAATAAAAGAAATTTGATCCCCTTTTAAAATTTGAAACGCTCAGTTTAGGGTTTTGTATACATTGACATTAATACTGTAGCCATTTTAAAAAAAACAGGATATGAAAGGAAGGCAATATCAAATGTAATTTACAAATTAACAGAGCAGGGCAAGATAAAGAGTGTGGATAAAGGCGTCCAGTAAAAGCATGATGAAGGAGGAAAAGTGTTATCAGGAATAAAAATTTATAAAGTTAATGATTTTATTCGTAAAACGGAGACCGGAAATATTGATCTTAAACGATCAAAAAAGATTGTCAGAGAGCTTGCTGTCGCTGCCGGCTCTCATACGGATCACAATATTCTGATTGATCTGAGAGAAACTTCAGTCTCTGCTGCAAGTATAGAAGATATAATGAAAATCGCTCTCGAGTTTGGGACCTATATTTCCTCTTTCAAAAATAAGATAGCCAACATTATACCTGATGATCAAAAACGAATGATAATTGCCAATCGTTTAAAAGCTTGTATGGATATTCAGGGGTTTGAATACGAAATTTTCACCGATTATGAAAGTGCAATTGAGTGGCTGTCGAAGACAAGGGAAATCGGGGGCACATAAGAATACAAGTTAAAGAAAAATTTCGACCTATTAGCGTCACCTACTCTCAAAAATAGAATTCTTATCAACAAAAAGCTTCTTTTTTTTTCGCCTTTAATTCAATTAACTCTTCTACTTTATTTAGGAATATTTCCATTTTTTCAGTGGGAGTCGGACCTCATTTACATATCGGAATAATATATTAAGCGTTAGAATTTTGCGTTAAATAAAGAAAACACCTGTTTTTAAAGCGATAATCCATAAATATTAATACCTGAATCTTGCACGAGTTGGAGGCTTTCATATGCAAGTTGAGCGAAGCGAAATCCCGCTTGTCGCGGATACCGCTTGCGGTGCGGGGGCAAGATTCAGGTAATAAGATAGACTGTCCCGCCCCCCATTCCCGGGTTAATCGAGGATTCGAAGATGCTTGTTTTTTTCTGGCTTGCGATAATTTCTCTTTTTTTGACGGTTGTTTGTATACTGGAAGCTGCCTTGGGAGTGCGGAAAATGATTGCCCTTGATAATGTTCCGCCCCTGCAACAAGAAAATGTTCCGAAAGTCTCCGTCATCATCCCGGCATGCAATGAGGCGGCAACCATTGAACCGGCTTTAAAATCCATATTGGCAATGGATTATGCCGACCTGGAAGTCATTGTTGTTAATGATCGCTCTGTAGATCGGACCGGCGCCATACTCGAACAGATACAAAAACAATATCCCGGCCTACAGATCTATGACATCTCCGAGCTTCCTGAAGGCTGGCTGGGAAAGAATCATGCGCTTCAGTATGGTGCCGAACGGGCCCGAGGAGAATATCTTCTTTTTACCGATGCTGATATCATCATGGAAAAGTCTTCCCTTGCCAGAGCCATGCACCATATGCTTGAAAACAAACTGGACCACATGAGCATGTTTTTCAAAAACATCGCCCCTGGCGGACTCTTGAATGCGCTTATTCTGGATGCCGGCGGCGGACTCATGCTGTTGCTCAAACCTTGGAAGGCAAAAGATCCAAAAAGTAAGCGATATATGGGAGTCGGTGCGTTCAATCTCCTCAAGTCCGATGTCTACAAAGCAATAGCCGGCCACAAAACCATTGCCATGCATCCAATCGATGATGTAATGCTTGGGAAGGTGATTAAACACAGCGGTTTTTTACAGGATTGCCTTCTTGGCCACAACTTTATACAGGCTGAATGGTACGTTACTGTGCGTGAGTTTATTAACGGCTTAATGAAGAATACTTTTGCATTTTATAATTACAAAATGGCCAATGTGTTGTTTGGCGTCCTTGTTGTTGTAATCATAAATATCCTGCCGCTCTTGGCGTTCTTTTTTACTTCCGGAATTACCCGTTGCCTTTTCGGAGCTGCAGTTATGGTCCGTATTTTATCTTTTGCCAGTGGATTTTCAAATACAGGTATCAACCCCTGGTATTCGGTCTGGGCGCTTGTTACTTCTTACATCTACATATACATCGCATTAAAAGCTGCCATAACCACTACAATAAACAGAGGAATTATTTGGCGGGGCACATTTTATTCCCTTGATGAATTAAAGGCGAACCTTAAAAAGGCCAAGATGTAGAAAAATATTAACAAAACACTTTAATTTGAGGAGGCATTTCGTTATGGAACCAAAAATAGAGCGAGCTGTTTTTCGTGACTTGAGTTACGGCTTGTATATTGTGACATCCAGCACTGAAGGCCGGTTGAATGGTCAAGTGGTAAACACGGTAATACAAGTCACCTCTGATCCGCCACGGGTTGCGGTCATTATAAACAAAAAGAATCTCACCCACGAATTTATTTTGAAAAGCAAGGTATTTTCCGCTACGGTGCTAGAAGAATCTACTCCCATGACTTTTTTGGGTCCCTTCGGCTTTAGGTCAGGAAGAGATATCGATAAATTATCCAAAGTGGAATTCAAAGAGGGTATTACCGGTTGTCCGCTGATCACCGAACATGCTCTGTCCGTATTAGAAGCTGAAGTCATTGATCAGATTGATCTGGGAACCCACACGATCTTTGTCGGTAACGTGGTTAGCAGCGAAATTTTGAAAAAAGGCGCACCCCTTACATATCAGTATTATCATCAGGTGCTCAGGGGGAAATCGCCTCCAAATGCACCAACTTACGAAGTGAAACAATGATTTCTTATCTTAAATAATTAAAAGGAAAATACCATGCCACTTGCTGAAGCAAACGGAACGACATTCCACTACCGTTTCGATGGCCCCAACCAAGGACCCGTCGTAATGCTTTCGAACGCTTTGGCCTCGGACCTCACCATGTGGGAATTTCAGGTTCCCGCGCTTGTCGAGGCAGGCTATCGGATACTCCGATATGACAGCCGTGGTCGCGGTCATTCGGCGGTGCCCGAAGGCCCCTACTCCATCGAGCTGCTGACGGCCGACGCCGTGGGTTTAATGGATGCGCTCGGTTTGGAGAAGGTTCACTTCTGTGGTCTTTCCAAGGGAGGAATGATCGGCCAGATGCTGGGCTCGCAATATGGCGACCGCTTGATCTCGTTGACGCTCAGTTCTACGTCAGCCTACATGGCCCCTAAAGAAATCTGGGATGAACGCATCGAAACCGTTCGAAAGAACGGTATGGCGGTCGTCGTCGACGCAACCATTGACCGATGGTTCACCAAAGCGGGTCAAACGCACCTGGCATCCTCGGTTGAAAAGGTCCGACGCGTCTTTTTGAATACACCTGTCGAAGGCTTTTGTGCCTGCTGTGCCGCGATTCGAGATATGGACCAGCGAGAAACCATACGCACCATTTTGACTCCAACGTTGGTGATAGTCGGGGAACACGATTCCGGTACGCCGGTTTCGGCGGCGGAATACATCCACCAGAGGATAACTTCTTCGGCGTTGACGATTATTCCCGATGCAGCTCACTTTGTTCATATGGAACAGTCAAACATTTTTAACCATGCACTCTTAGAGTTTATAAAGGTGAATGCAGGACATTGATGACCAAAAGGAGAAATATATGCAGGAAGGAAATCATAAAAGTGCATTAATATTAGGCATCTGTATTTTATTGGGCCTGGCCTTTTTGGGATTTTTTTTAGGGTCTAGTGCCATTAAGTTTAAAGAGTTTGAACGTACAGTCACCGTAAAAGGGCTTTCAGAAAAAGAATATCCTGCCGATGTTGCTCTATGGCCAATCAATTTTTCATCCGCAAACAATGAGTTAGCAGAGTTGTACGCATCCATTGAAAAAGATACCAATGAAATTATTGGTTTTTTAAAAGATAATGGATTTGAAAAACAAGAAATAACCGTATCCCCTCCGGGTATTATCGATAAACTTTCCCAAGGCTATGAAAAATCAAAGATTGAATTTAGATATACCGCCACACAAACCATTACGGTTTATTCAAAAAAGATTAAAAATGTCAGAGCTACAATGAATAAATTGGCAGCACTTGGAAAAAAAGGAATTGCTTTTACAGGTCACAGCTATCAAAATTCCACTGAATACCTATTCACGAGATTGAATGAAATTAAACCCATCATGGTGGAGGAAGCCACAACTAAAGCAAGAGAGGTTGCCGAGAAATTCGCAAAGGATTCTAACAGCAAGTTAGGAAAAATAAAAAAGGCACGACAAGGGCAATTTTCAATTAATAACAGGGACAAAAATAATCCCCACATTAAAAAAATCAGAGTTGTTTCAACTTTAGAGTACTATCTATCTGATTAATGGTGAAAAGGAATGAATGAAATAAACGTTCAGCCAGAATCTAAAGTTTTGATTCGACGGCGGCATCGGATGATGAGCATCGTACTCAACCGTCCTCGCGCGTTGAACAGCATTAATCTTGAAATGATCCGTTTAATCCGGAAAGCCTTAGACGAAATAGAGGCCGACGAACGCTGCCGGTTCGTTTTGTTGTATGGCACCGGTGAGAGAGGATTCTGCGCCGGTGGAGATGTTAAGGCACTGGCCCAGGCCATACAGCAAAAGAGCGCCATGGGTGCAGATATGATTCTGGAACAAGAGTACGATATGCTCTTGCGGCTCCATCGGTTTCCCAAACCGGTGATCGTCCTTGCCGACGGCATCACCATGGGGGCAGGACTGGGGGTGGCCGCTTCGGCCGACATGGCAGTGGCCACAGAGCGCACCCGAATGGCCATGCCGGAGACCAGGATCGGTTTTTTCCCGGATGTGGGCTCAACCGGTTGGATGTTCGATAAATGCCCTGCGGGTTATCCCGAGTATCTGGGTCTGACAGGCTATGAAATGAATGGCGCCGAAACCGTGCGCGTAGGGTTTGCCACCCATTTGTCGCCATCGGATCGGCTGCCGGAACTGATAAATATTCTGGAAGGATATGAGACAAACCTGCCGAGTTCGAGGAACCAGGCTGCAAAGCAGCTGGCCTCGGCACTTGATCCATTTTTTAAAAAGGACATTGCCGCCAACACCGATATGGACGAATGGGTGGCAGCCTATTTCGAAGGTAAAAGCTCTCTTGTAGAACTCATAGAATCGCTGAGACAATGCAATATACAAACCCGCCTTTGCGACCAGGTCTTTGATCGCTTGGCGGAAAGATCTCCCACGGCACTGGTGGTGACCCTGAAACTTTTACGGCACAACGAGCATCTCCCTATTGAAGACGTCTTTCAGACGGAACTCTTGGCAGCACGTTTTATTCTGAATCATCCCGATTATGTTGAGGGTGTAAGGGCGCGTTTGGTGGATAAGGATGACAATCCCCGTTGGCAGCCGGATACAATAGAAGCGGTCAAAGATCCGGATTTGAAACTGTAGGTTTATCGGTATTTTTTTAGGACTTAAAACAAAATTGGTTCTATATGCATTAAGACTTCCTGAAATAGTGCCTCAGGACATTTGCTAATGAAAACCGATTTTTATTATTAACAAGAAGCCCATAAGGCTCTTTTCTTAAATCATGCCAAAATATTCGTGCTTCCTCGGCACACTTTTCATCAATGATAGCACCCTCATTTATAGTCACTTCAAAAATATTGTCTGATAATTGTTCGATTTCACAGAATGATAAATTATATTTCATAGTTATCACTACTTCGAACTTGAGAACATCACAAAATGAATAGAATACGGACTGTGCACAATTATAACCTTCCGAGAATTTTGCAGCTGCTACATCACTTTTTGTATTCAAACCGTCTCCTTTGTGCCCAACGAAGAAGTCAGGCCAAAGTTATCACTGTTACATACTTATCCTTTTTTATCCAAATTGATCCACCGCCCGAGACAAAACCGTACCCACCTTGACACAACTGCTCAAA
Organism: uncultured Nitrospinaceae bacterium; assembly: GCA_964195835.1. Taxonomy (GTDB): domain Bacteria; phylum Desulfobacterota; class Desulfobacteria; order Desulfobacterales; family UBA11574; genus UBA11574. Next base: position 14,551 of record CAXMTB010000016.1, read on the forward strand.
TTTCTTATATTTAGCCAGTGCAAGTGTCATTTTTGTATTATTTTCAGACACATTTTGCCTGAATTTTGAATGAGTTGGATGCTTTCATATGCGATCCCTTAATAACGCAGCTCGAAGATCCCGCTTATTGCGGGGAGATGAAAGCCTCCAGCTCGCCCTTTGGGTGAAAATTGATGAGAAAAAAAAATCATATTCCGACCTGCCCGCTCGTGCCTCGCAGAGGCAGGCGGGTATACCATTCGGGTAAAATGAACGATGATATGATTTTTCTTACACCCTCTTTAATCAAATAACTTTAAGATTCTCATTGATTTTCATGCAAGATTCAGATTTTAATTTATTAACAAACAGGTTTCAATAATGATTATGAACGCTTCCAAATGGTGGAAAGTTATTCCGGCCACAGTGTTATTGCTTGTGCTGTCTACCAGCCTATATGCCGCCTCTATGCAAAAAATTGAATCTGCCCTTGAATCGGCACGCAAGGATTTACGTATCAGCATGGCCACCGAGGAACGCATCTCTTTTGAGCTGGAAAAGTTAAAAAAATCCGAGCATCTATCACCGGATATCATAAAAGATTATGATACGTACTTAATTCGAGTGCAGGCCATGGTTGCTGAAAACCGCAAGAAAGTCGACAAATTGGAAGCACTTAGCGCCAAATATAATATCCGAAAAGCAACTTACGGGACATCATATACGGATGATACTTCAGCGATGCTGGACCCTTCCATTCCCGAGGAACAGGTCGTTGATGAAGTGACCGCCCTGGATCGCCAACTCGACAGTTCCTTGGCCGATTTCGATGAGGTGCTGCTCAAGGAATTGGATTTGATCCAGGCAAAATCATCAGAAAAACTGCAGGATCTGGCCCAAGAAGCTGAAGCTGCTGCACAACGCCTGCGTGACAAGGGCATCGAGATAGATAGCGATTCAAAAGCAGAAGACGCTGATTCCCTTCAGGATTCATCCGAAGAACCGAAAGAAACCGAAAAAGAAAAAAGCGCCTTAGAAGCCGAAAAGGAAAGCAACTCTAAAGAAGCCGGGGATGACACTACAATGACCACTAAAGACAAATCCCGGGAAGGGGCGGAAGGTTCCCAACGTCATCCTAAAAATCGTTACGATTCTAAAGATGATGACATTGTGGCCAGACAGCTTCGCGAAGCGGCAGAAAAAGAATCCGATCCTGAACTTAAGGAAAAGCTCTGGAAAGAATATGAACAATATAAAAAAAATGTGCGCAAGTAAGGCCATCAAAATGGGTGCTAAGATGAGATTTAGCGTTCATCATAACCTATTATTAATGACTTTTATTTTAATTTTGTTCACAGGATGTGCCACCTTTAATGCTCAAAAGGTGGGTCCTACGACAATGATGAAAGCCCAGGAAGAAATCTTTGAAGACCAACTGCTCGATGTCGGCATCCCGGTTTTTGAATCCGACAAAATTACAGAGGATCAAGCCAAAAAAGAACATACCAGTCAAGAAATCAGAAAAGCAGAACATCATTTCATGCCGTATCATTTGAAAAGCACCATACAGCAAAGCAGCTATTGGGGCGCAGTGCGTGTTCTTCCAGGTAAAACGGAAAGTATCGACGTTCTGGTCAAAGGTAAAGTTCTTGAATCCAACGGGGCGCATTTGATACTTCAAATCGATGTGACGGATGCGACCCGGAAAACCTGGTTCAGCAAAAAATATAAATCCGAAGCCTCCCTGGCATTCTATTCGGGAAATCGAGCCGGAGAAAAAGATGCGTATCAGGATCTATACAATACCATCTCCAATGATATCGCCACTTATCTCAAAAAGTTGCCCCCTGAAGAGATCAAGAAAATCCGTACCGTCTCGAAATTAAAATTTGCACAAGACTTTGCGCCATCCGTTTACAATGGATATCTGACAACAGATAAAAAAGATCTCATCGCCGTCAATCGCCTGCCTGCCGATGAGGACACCATAATGACCCGTCTGCTAAAGATACGGGAGCGGGAATACATGTATGTGGACACCTTGAATGAGTACTATCAAGAATATTATGCAAACATGTGGTCTTCCTATGAGAACTGGCGCGAGCTCAACTATGAAGAAATTAAGGCCATCAAGAAGATTGAACGTAGCGCCTTAAATCAAAAGTTAGTCGGCATGTTGCTATTGGCAGGTGCTATTGCACTGAATGCGGGAGAAGTCAATAACACCGGCGCGCTTCAGATGGGTATGATTTTAATCGGCGGCCAGGTGATCGTCAACGGGTTTAATGTTACCAAAGAAGCTGAAATCCACTCGGCAGCAATCAAGGAACTGAGCGAATCGTTTGGAAGTGAGATGCGACCAATTGTCATGGAATTCGAAGGCAAGCAGTATGAGCTGACCGGAACCGCCGAAGAACAATTTAAACACTGGCGTGAATTGCTGCGACAGATATATATCACAGAAACCGGCTTTGATCCGGATATCTCATCGGAAAATAGTGAAAAAATAACATCCGAAGACTCGGAATAAAATCGAGCATCAAATCCAATTATGCCGTCCGACACACCCACTCAACCTCCTCAAAGTAAAGAGGCTTCAGATTTTGGCGTAGAAATAATCACGCCCCTTGAAGTGCGCAAAGAAAGCGACCAGCCCGACCCTCATCGTTCTTTTCGAATAACCTCTATCACCATTTTATTGTTTCTCATAATTCTTTTTTCAATGGTTGCAGGCGGTTTTTTTCTTATTCGCCATTTATCGAAACATCCGGTGAATCTGGCTAAAGACACGGAGCAAACAAAACCATCGGAAACCGAAATTTTAAAAAAACAGGGCCTGAATGTTCCTAAGACCAACAAAGAACATATCGACTCCACGACAGAACCGGTTTTCGTTCCCTCAGGGCAACAACCGGCAATTCCATCAGTGCAAACCGACGACACCGCCAAACTTGAACTGGAAAAAGAAACGGCAGACAAACAATTGGCAAAGTTATTGAAACTTAAAAAAGAGATAGAAGAAAAAAATGGTTCCGTATGGGGTGGTGAAGAATATGAAGCCATGATAGCGCTCAGTCAGGAAGGAGACCGGCTGCTTATGGATCGTTCGTTTGCTTTAGCAGCTGAAAAATATGCTCAATCTGCCAATAAAGCAACCGAGTTGATCAATAATACCGGAACTGTGTTTCAAAAACTGACAGAGGACGGTCAGAAGGCTCTTGAAAACGGTGACAGTGTCATTGCCCAACAAAAATTTTCTTTGGCTTTAAGGATTCAACCGTCCGATGAATCCGCCCAACGGAATTTAGAACGGGCTGAAAAGCTTGATGAAGTGAACCGTCTGATAACATCGGGGAAAAGCCATGAAGAAAATAATCTATTTGCTTTTGCACATGCCGATTTTCAGATGGCCCTGCAATTGGACCCTGAATCCAAGCAAGCTCAAAACGGCTTAATTCGGATGAAAGAAAAAATCGTCAATGAACAGTTTCAGAAACTCATGTCAGATGGGCTGACGGCATATCACAATGGCCATTATCAACTCGCCAGAACAACGCTTTTAAAGGCAAAATCGTTCCGACCCGATTCACGTGAAGTAAAAAGCGCTTTATTGCAGGTTGACGAGGCCATCCGGTTAGATAAAATTGAAAAACTGCACCAAAAAGCAATGTCTGCTGAACAGGCTGAAAATTGGGAACAGGCCCTCGAATCTTATCTGGCAGTTCTTAAAATTGATCCTGATATCAGTTTTGCCGTCCAGGGTAAAAAACTCTCTTTGGAACAAATTCGGGTTGCCAAACGGATTGGATTTTTTCTTGAAAAACCCGGCGTCATGGAATCGGACGAACAGCTTGAAAATGCGATACGTTTGATCGAAGAGGCCGAGAAACTGGAACAAAGAGGTCCGCATTTAAACGCCCGATTAAACAAGCTAAAAACCTTGGTGGATCTCGCCGGAACCCCGGTTAAAGTGATGATCGAGTCCGATAACCTTACGGAAATCGCCGTTTATAAAGTCGGAAAACTCGGCAAATTTACCACTCGCGAGTTATCGCTAAGACCCGGTACGTATACAATGGTCGGCTCACGCAGCGGATACCAGGATGTCCGGCTGAAAATCACCGTGAAACCCGGCCAGAAATCGTTGCGCGTATCCATAATTTGTAACATTAAGGTGTGACATTGGCAGACATACCAACAAAAATCGAACCCATATCCTTTCGGTCAAAACCGCCATCTAAAAGACCAAAGCCCTTTAAAATTTTTAAATGGGTTGTCGGTGTTCTTATTGGAGTCGTCCTGATTTTTCTTTGTATCTCGACTTGGTTTGTCTTCATTGCCCGGCAGGTAGTGATAGACATAGAGCCGGTTCCGGAACGTATCGTGTTTTCAGGGGGTATCCTGACGCCGAAAATCGGTGCCTATTACCTGATGCGTCCCGGAAAATACACGCTGGAAGCTCTCAAAGAATGTTTTTTACCCCTTGACCATACATTTTGGGTCAGCGATGAAAAACGCCAGAACCTGCGTCTAAAGATGCAAAAACGTCCCGGTCGCCTGATGATCCGCACATATGATTCGGGTGATACAGAAAGTATCATTTTAGGGGCACAGGTATATGTCGATGGTACTGTGGTCGGAAACACCCCCATAGAGAATCTTGAAATACTCCCGGGTCTACACAAAATTGAAATTCGTGCCGAGAATTATCAGAACTTTCAAACCGATGTTAACGTACAAGGTTGTGATAAATTTCAGGAGTTTAACATGGCGATGCTTCCGGGTTGGTCGGATATCACCGTCAGTTCCGTGCCTTTAGACGCAAATGTTTTGATCGACGGGAAATTCTTCGGAAACACCCCCTTACACATTCAACTGTCTCCTGGATCTTATCTTCTTGAAATCAGTTCCGATCTTTTTAAACCATGGAAACACCGTCTGAATGTAAAACCCAATGAACCCCAGGAAATAAGAAATGTACGGCTTCAGCCGGCAGACGGCAAATTGACCATCAACACTAAACCTGACGGAGCCAATATCATGATTGACGGGACTTTCGTCGGTCAGACACCGCTGACACTCGATATTTTTCCGGACAAACCTCATGTTGTTCAAATTTCAAAGGCCGGTTATGAAAAAACAAACCGTAACGTACAAGTTGCATCGGCTAAATCAAAACAGCTCAATGTGAATTTAAAACCCAGACAAGGCATCGTCCGCCTGTCGGTTGAACCGCCCGACACCGAACTGATAATAGACGGGAAATCATGGGGCGTTGTTCCGAAAAAAATAAATCTGATCGCCGTGGAACACAAACTGGAATTCAATAAAAAAGGCTTTCATCCTTATCGGATCCACATCACACCCCAGCCTGGATTTCCAAAACAATTGAAAGTTACGCTCAAGAAAAAGGGGGCGTCCAAAGAAACTGAACCGTTGGTGATTACAACCCAAACAGGCTACAGGTTGAACTTAATCCAGCCCCGGCCTTACACCATGGGATCTTCACGCAGAGAACAGGGTCACAGATCCAATGAGACTCTTAGAAAGGTCATACTAAAACGGCCGTTTTACATGGGCCTTAAAGAAGTATCCAACCAGGCATTCAAGGAATTTTTGGCCCAACACAATTCAGGCTTTTTTAAATCACAGAGTCTGAACAATTCTGCTCAGCCCGCGGTTCGAGTCACCTGGGAACAGGCAGCCCGGTTCTGCAACTGGCTCAGCGCCAAAGCGTCACTGCCACCGGCCTATGTTCAAAAAGGGAACACGTTGATTGCCGTCGAGCCCCTAAATACCGGTTACAGACTGCCCACCGAAGCAGAGTGGGAGTACTGTGCCCGGTTTACCGGTAAACAAGCATTTTCGAAATATCCATGGGGAAACAAATTTCCTCCTGTTCAATTATCCGGGAATTATTCCGATCAATCCGCAAAAAACTTGCTTCCCACCGTTCTCGAAGGTTACAATGACACGTATGTAACAACCGCTCCGCCGGCAAAATTCAAATCCAATACCCTGGGGCTGTATGATATGGGCGGTAACGTGGCAGAATGGTGTCACGATTTTTATTCAATTTACAGTTATGATACCGAAAAAACATATGTGGACCCAACCGGACCCAAAAATGGTAAACACCATGTGATCAGAGGGTCCAGCTGGAAACATGGAAGTATCAACACCTTGAGACTGGCCTATCGCAGTTACGGTGATGACAAGCGTGAGGATGTCGGTTTTCGGGTTTGCAGATATCTGAAATGACCATGGCAAACAGATTTTTTATAGCAATTGCCTTATTGGGGACATGTCTTTTTGGAGCGACATGGGCAGGAACTGTGCCGGCAGGATTCTTGTATGACTTAAACGTACCGCTCGGACAACATTCAGGATCAACCTATTTTGCCCAAAATGACCCAAAGAAATCACCGGACAACGCTTCTGCCGATGATGCCTCAAAAACCCATAAAGATACAAACAAACCAAAGACTTTGACACCAGAGAAAAATGTTCCCAAAAAGACAAAACCGGTGAAACCGTTCATCCCTTCGGAAACGATTCCGGCAGATCAGGGGGTGGATTTTCCATACGATATCTGACACCTCAATTGAGCTTAAGAAATGGAACTTTTATTTTCAGCAACGCCAACAAAGCGGTGCAGGCCGGAAAACTTTTTTACTAAGAAGTACACCTATGAACACGTACATGTCGAGCATCTAATTTACTTATTGGTAAGTAAAATCAACATCGAGAATTCACTATGAAAAAAACATTGCCGATATCCATGGAGTTTATTTACCAGTTTTTCTCTCTGATTCTGATTATCATTATTGTTCATGCCGCTTACGTCGGCATCATTCGTCCAAATGCCGACGCCATTCTGGCCCGTCAGGCCGAAATGCTCCAAAAAGACAAAACACAAACAACCGAACGCTCTGCCTATGTGTTGATTCGCGATTATGAGCAGGAAGCGTGTTTTATTCTCATGTTTTGGGCGCTGGCCATCATGGCCCTTAAGGCCGTTACCACCATAAGACACCGTTCCTTGTTACAACAGGATTTGATTCCTTTGGCCGAAGAGGTTCGTATATTGCCTGAAGATACCCGGGAACTGTCCCGAGAAATTCAAGCGCTGCCGACGTATCAACAAAACGGATTGCTTCCCAGAGCATTGCTGGCCGGTTTGCAGAGATTCAGTTCAACACGAAATATTCAGGATGTCGCTGATGCCACCCATGCCTACTGTTCGGCCGAAGGTGAACGATTGGAATCTGAATTGTCTATGATTAGATATATTGCCTGGGCCATTCCCTCCATCGGATTTATCGGCACGGTACGAGGCATTGGAGATGCACTTGGGCTGGCGCATCAGGCCATTGAAGGAGAAATTTTCGGTGTTACCCGCAGCCTGGGGGTCGCGTTTAACTCAACTTTGATCGCCCTTCTTATCAGCATTGTTCTCATGTTTATGCTGCACCAGCTGCAACTGCTTCAGGAAAGATATGTCTTGGAAACAGAAGCATATTGTGAGGAGAGATTGACCAGGCACTTGCATACACAATGAGTGTCCATCCAGAAATGGCATCTTTCGACACGATACGGTGTTCTCGTCCTTTTGCGATCCTCGACGTAGTAAAACTACGACTGTGGTCTCAAAAGAACTGCGGCCTTGTCTCGAATCAAAATCTACCATTTCTGGATGGACACTAACTTTATTAATAAATCCATTTGATGGGATACATAAATGACACTTTTAGGGCTTGAACTCAGCGATGCCGGAATCCTGGTTGCCGGCGACAATCCAATAAGATTGCTAACCGTTGACGGACAGGAACAAGAAAGTCCCGGATTCGCCATCCCGGAAAAAGAGCGTCTGCTCGTCGGAAAACCGGCATCAGACAAGGCACACCTCTTTCCACTTCAAGTCATCAACAGATTCTGGGATCAATTGAATACGGAACCTTTAAAACAGAAGAACCGGCATGCGCAAAATCATGCTGAAATCGCATACGCCCATCTATTTCACGTCTGGGAAATCGTTAAACAGTATGGCGATGAGATGATCATCGCCGCACCCAACTTTTACAGCAAAGAGCAGCTGGGACTTATTCTGGGTATGGCCAAGGAGCTTTCCATACCCGTTAAAGGTTTTGTATCCCTGCCCATAGCCGCATCATACCACGCTTATCCAAATGCAATGCTGTTGCACCTGGACATCCATTTGCACCGATTTGAAATCACTCATCTTCATCAGGGTGAATATCTAGCAGCGAAGAACTCAGTGACATTCGGTGAAATCAGCCTGGAACAGCTATACCGGAGCTGGGTAGAAACCATTGCCGAAGAATTTGTGCATGCCACACGATTCGACCCCCTTCATCAGGCCGCAACGGAACAGGAGCTTTATAACCGCCTGGCCGCTGCCCTTGATATTTTTAAAAACCAACCCTCCTTTTTATTTGAACTATCACACGGAAAACATTCTTATCGTATTACCCTTCTCCGTGATGTATTGTTTCAAAAGAGCGAGAAGATATATGATGAAATTTGCCGATTCATTGAAAAAATGAGAGATGACCATGGTAAAAACAATCTCTTGACCGTCCTTCAGGCGACCCATAGAGTCGCCTGTCTGCCGGGATTAAAGGATAAACTTTTAGAAACAGAGAACTGCAAAATCATTGAGCTCGAACCCGGAGCCGGTGCTCTGGGAGTTTTGAAGCTCTGGGACCAGTTGACCGATCGGCACTTGGGAAATGGGGCATCTTTTTTTACCAGCCGTCCCTGGCAGCAGACAGAATCTGAAACTTCCCGAGGCATTTCCGATCAAACCTCCGATACGATAAGTCCCTCACATTTACTCTATCGTGATGTGGCCTATCCCATCTCCGAAAAACCTCTCATCATCGGCTGCGATCAACACCCTTTTGGAAAAGGCATTCATGTTGAAGCGAAATCATCCGATGTTTCCAAAAAGCATTGTACGGTTCAGCGCGAAGATGACCGTATTGTCCTGACGGACTACAGCAGCCAGGGAACGTTTTTAGATGATCGACAGATCAACAAAAGTGCTGTACTGGAACTCGGCCAAGTCGTTCGCCTTGGGACTTCCCGAGAAACCATAAGACTCATTGCCTGTTTGGACGCCGATGAAACGTAGAAAATTAAATGTATTCAGCTTATCTTTCATTGACTGCATCTGCTGCGGATTAGGGGCGATTATTCTTTTATTTGTTGTGGTAAACGCCAAAAGCGCTCATCGACGGGACGCCGTGACATCGGATTTGCGTGCCCAAGTGAACAGAATAGAACAGCAGGTTTTGGACGATAAAAAAAACCTGATTGAATCTCGCAACATCCTTTCTGAAATTGATGCCGACCTGGTGACCACACAGGGGAGATCCCGTGAAATTATAAAAATACTCAATGAAAAAAAGGTTGAAGTGGCGGATAGGGACAAAGACACCCTGGCAAGCAAAACACACATCAATAAGTTAAAAGCTGATTTAAAGTCTCTTGAAGAGGAGCTTCGGCGGTTGAAAGCCGGAGCCAAAACACAGGATGACCTGGGTTCCAGTTTGCGCCCGTTTCCAGGGCAAGGAGATCGCCAGTACCTTACGGATTTAAAAATGGGGGGAAAGCGGATCTTTATTCTCCTGGACGCCTCTGCCAGTATGCTGGATGAAACCGTTGTCGGGATTATTCGCCGACGCAATTTAAAAAATGTCCAGAAAAAAAGCGCTCCCAAGTGGCAACAGGTGGTGAAAACCATGAACTGGCTGATCACCCAGCTTCCTTCAACCAGTCAATTTCAAATATACATATTTAACGAAACCGCACGCCCTTTGCTTGAACATTCAAAAGGGACCTGGCTGGATGCCGGCGCGATGGACCCATTAAACCTTTCGACAGAAAGTTTGTACCGGCTGGTTCCGGAAAAAGGAACCAGTCTGTTGAACGCGATCAAATCGATCAACGAGATGAAACCGACTCCGGACAATATATTTTTACTGACCGATGGGTTGCCGACCATGGGAAGCAGCAAGCCATGGCGAACAAGAGTTTCCAGTAAAAAACGGGCAAGTCTGTTTAACGAAGCAATTTCGCAACTGCCAAAAAGGGTGCCGGTGAACATCATACTTTATCCCATGGAGGGGGATCCCATGGCTGCTGACGCCTATTGGCGCCTGGCCAAGAAAACCAAGGGATCATTTTTCTGTCCCTCGAAAAACTGGCCGTAAATACAGTGCCGGATGACATGGATTTAACCTTATGAAAAAACGCAGACGGGACATAGATATATTCAGCCTCTCCTTTCTTGACTGTATCTGCTGCGGATTCGGCGCTATTATTCTGTTGTTTGTATTATCCAAATTTGCAGAACCGGTAGTTATTGAAGAAATCAAAGAAAACATGCAGGCTGAGATTGTTCGCCTGGAAAAGGAACTGTTTGAAATCCGGGGTGACACTCACATCCTGAATCGCGACTTGACAGCAAAAAAGGAGCAACTGTCAAAAGATAAGAAAAAGCTTGCCCGCCTTCAGGGCGATCTGTCGGCGATTAAAGGCCGATTCGCAGGATCCAAAGACGATGCTATGGTTCAAAATATTATTGAAGGCAAACTGGCCCTTGCGCGTCAGGAGCTGACCGAAGAAATGAAGCGGCTTTATAAAAGCCTTCCTAAAAAAATGACCCGTTCGGTGGGGGGTATTCCCGTGGACAGTGAATACATCGTTTTTATTATCGACACATCCGGAAGTATGCAGCGAAATGCCTGGAGCCTGGTCCAGAAAAAAATGCGGGAGACACTCGAAATCTATCCGAAAGTAAAAGGCATCCAGATAATGAACGATATGGGAAATTTCCTGTTTTCCCAGTATGCCGGGAAATGGATACCGGACACCCCGGCCCGCCGCAGGGCCATCATCTCAGCCCTGCGTACCTGGAACTCTTTTAGCAACAGCAGTCCGGTGGAAGGTATTACTGCAGCGATCAATATGTTTTATTCGAAAGATAAAAAAATAAGTCTTTATGTATTTGGTGACGAATTCAGCGGTCTTGCTATCCAGCCGGTCATCAATGCAGTGGATAGAATTAACAGGGCAGCAAAAGACGGTTCTCGACGCGTCCGGATCCATGCCGTTGGTTTTCCGGTCGTTATGGAACAAACGAACCAACGCGGCAACACCGGCGAACGATTTGCCACGCTTATGCGCGCTTTATGTCAGAGAAACGGTGGTACCTTTGTCGGACTGAACAGCACAAGACCTTGAAACATCTGGTGTGAGTCAATCCGGATTAATGCTTGAAACTTCTCTGCCCGGTATAGACCATTGTCGCACCCACCTCGTTACAGGCCTCGATGGACTGGTAGTCATTATCAGATCCACCCGGTTGAATCACGGAAGTAACCCCCTCTTTCAATCCAACATCAATACCGTCTCTAAAAGGGAAAAAGGCGTCACTGACCATTGCGGAGCCGATCAATCCCCCTTTTTCATCAGCCACTTTAGCATCAATTTCCAACCTTTTATCTTCATCTTTCAAATCATTATAGGGGATATTATGCATTTCAAAGCAGTAACGATCCGCCAGCTTTCGGTAGGCCTTGTCCCTTGCAATTTCGGCAACACCCACCCGGTCTTGTTCACCGGTACCGATGCCGACGGTAACCTCGTCTTTGACATAAATGACGGAATTGGATGTAATACCGGATTCAACAAGCCATCCAAAAAGCAGATTGTTGTATTCCTGTTCGGTGGGTTCACGGTTGACCTGATACTGTTTGCCCTTATATTCGCATGCTGCAAGTTTTAAATCTGCCTTTGTCCGGGCTGCCGGCACAAAAGACCACTGGGCGATGATACCACCGTCAATCAGGCTTTTGAATTCCACACATCTTTGTCCCACAAAGCTTTGCAGCCTGTTGATATTACCAATACGTATAACCCTGAGGTTTTTTTTCTTTGCAAAGATGTCCATTACACCGTCTTCAAAATCGGGTGCAACAACAACTTCAGCGTATTGTTCGGTGATGGCTTCCGCCGTTGCCCGATCAACCGCCCTGTTTAGGGCGATACATCCTCCAAATGCCGCTACCCTGTCTGCCATGTTTGCCTTTAGATACGCATCTACCAATGTATCAGAGCGGGCAACACCACAGGGATTGTTGTGCTTGACAATGACAACTGTGGGTTTATCCACAAAATATCTTAAAATGTTCATAGAGTTGTCTGCATCGGTCAGGTTGGTTTTGCCGGGATGCTTACCGGATTGCAAAAGCTCAATGTCTGAAGCCAGATGCTGTCCCGGCTGAATCGATTCGCTTTCTCCTAAAACCAGATTCCCATTGATCAGTTTGTAAAGTGCGGCTTCCTGACCCGGATTTTCACCGTATCTGAGCCCTTTTTGGATGTTATCGATGGTCCAGGCCACTTTTTCATAAAAAAGGGTTTGTCTTTTATCCTGATCCACAAAACTAATCTCCATCTCAGGTGGAAAGTGATCGTCCATTATTGTCCGATACATCTTTTTTAAATCTTCAGCCATTTTTTTCTCCTTTTTTTGAAGACTGTTAATATTTTCGTAATAGTTAACTGAACTTCGGGGCGTTTTTCTAAATCGTCGCTCCATGGATAATCTTTTTTTAAAACGCGTGAACTCGTTGCAAGGACTCGTAAAAAAAGAACAGGAATCTATCTTTGAAAAATTAATAAGTTTGCCACACAATCTGAATTTTCTTTTAAAGATGCGATGTCGGCATGCGTCTGTTCTTTCTAACGATTCCTAAGCCACTTAAACAGCACCCGTTTTAAAAAAAGATCATCCATTCCGCTATTAGCTACGGGTTGAGAAGTAAAACTCCCCGGGGGCTCAGTTAACTCCTTTAAAAAAAATCGATTTCATTGGTCTTCGCTTCAAGCTTCGACGGGGCAAAACGGCCCAAATAGAAAGAGCTTCAGGTATGATTAAATTTTTGGCTGGAAGCTGTCTGAGTGGATTAGGGATCGTTTTGAAAGAACCGTCGGCGGTCTAACTTTATGAATTAAATTTCCAATTAAAGCAAAACATTTGTTAATAGTCCGGGCAGGTTCTTTCATTACGAGCCCTTATTCACGAGTTTTATCCGCCTTTGGCGTGATCTTTCAGCAAAAATTTTATTATACCTGAAGCGGTAGTGGTTAAAAAAAATATAATACGATACCCGTCTATAAGGTGTAACACCCCGCCATCTCATCAAATGTCCTGGAACCCAAAAAGTCTGCGATGGTCCGGTCGTAGACAGCTGTATGGTCAAATGCCTTTTGGGCAAGACGGTAGCGAAGTCCCAGCGATATAGAGCCGTTATTTGAATTCATTTCTGATAAAATCGCTGTATAGTCCGATGGATCGACCACCGATGCAACCCTTATATAATTTTTTGAAGACGCTCTTATCATGCACGGCCCGCCAATATCTATATTGCCGCGAGCCATTTCAACCGTCACGCCTTCCTTTGAAATGGTATCTTTAAAAGGATATAAATTGCATAGGGTCATATCAATGTGAGCAGAACCTGTCCGCTGGAGGTCCTCATTGTGGGCATCATTGTAGGTTTCGGTGAGCAGTCCGAGATATATTTTAAAATCGAGAGTCTTCACAAGACCACCCTGAGTCTCCGGCTGACCCGTGTAATCCGAAACCTGTGTCAGGCAGGAATCCGCCGTGTCTCCAAGAATTTCTTTGATTTTTTTGTACGTGCCGCCAGTTGAAAAAATTTTTACCTCAGGATTTATCCGGATAAGTTCCGGTATGAACGTTTCCAAACCACTTTTATCAAAAACACTTGCAAGTACATGTCTGACCTTGACAAAATCATCTATCCTTTCCACCACATTCATACTCATAGCATCTACCCCTTTCTCCATTGCACGTTAATCAAAGGTTTATTCATTTTTCTTCCCCAATATTTCATAACGCCGACACACCGCCAACCCAAATATTTCATGATAATTTTAGAATGTTTAAAAGTTGCTTTGACACCAGCCGCAACTCCATATATAGACAAGAACATTCAACACAATATGTTGAGGAGACGGGGAGTTTCAACGGTTTGAAAAAAAGCATTATCCATGGAGCGATCCGACAAATAAAAACACCCCAACCCTGAATATGTTCACTTACTATTATCCTGTGATAAATTCAAGAGGACACCTAATAAAACATGATTAACGTTTTATTCGTCAGCCTGATTTTCATGTTCGGCATGTGCATTGGAAGTTTTTTAAACGTTTGCATCTATCGGCTACCATCCTCAACATCGATTATAAATCCTTCCCGATCATTCTGCCCGCAGTGCAACAGTGCCATACCATTTTATGACAACATTCCTGTTTTTAGCTACTTATGGCTCAAAGGCCGGTGCCGGAACTGCAAGGCATCCATTTCACTTCGCTATCCTTTGATTGAGTTGATGACCGGAATTCTTGCCATCGCCATTCTTTTCATGTTTGGTGTGACTCTGGAAGGTGTCGTATACTTTGTTTTTATTTCATCGCTGCTGGTCATTACCTTTATTGATATCGATCATAAAATAATCCCGGATATTATCTCACTCCCGGGGATTCCTCTCGGCCTTGCGGCTTCTTTTGTTTTGCCTGCCATGACGTTTAAATCCTCTCTGCTGGGTTTGCTGGTGGGAGGGGGCAGCCTTTTGCTGGTAGCATGGTCATACAGTCTCATCACCCGTAAAGAAGGCATGGGGGGTGGGGACATCAAACTTCTGGGGATGATTGGAACCTTTATCGGCTGGAAAGGAGTTCTCTTTACCATTTTTGTTGCATCGCTTGCGGGGACTTTCGTGGGAATGATAGCTATGCTGCTAAAGGGGAAAAATCTGAAATTTGCCATTCCATTCGGCCCATTTCTTTCCATTGGGGCAATGTCATTTGTTTTCTTTGGAGAGAAGGTTCTGTTTTGGTATCTTCATTCATTTTAACTATTTTAGGGATCGGAGAGTTTTTCTTCTAAATCCTTGGATATTAGCCTACGCTTTAGAGAGCGGAATGGATGATCCATGGAGCGATCCGACAAATAAAAACACCCCGAGATCCCAGCTATTTTGATTAAGATGTTATCATCACCTTAAGATACAAATCTCCTCGCTGACCGTCGGATGCTGTTTTACCCAAACCTTTCAACCGCAGTTTGCTCCCTTCTTTCACGCCAGGAGGAACAATCACTTTAACAATCCGTTTATGGAATCCTTTTGGGATATTGATTAGTTTTTGTGTTCCTGCAAGCGCCTCGAATGATGTAATATCAATGGTTCCATAAAGGTGAGGATCTTTTCCGAGGCCACCGGGCCGAACAACCTGAAGGCGGTGCGTTTTTCTTTTAGCAGTGACGCGACGCATTTTATTGCTGACTCCGGTTTCGGGTAACATAAGAAAAATCTTTAACAAAACGATTCCAAAAACGAACCCACCGATATGGGCCCACCATGCAATTCCACCGATATTGCCATGGCTTCCTGCCGCATTTATAAACTGCAAAACAAACCAAAAACCCAGAAAGAAAAACGCCGGGATTTCAATAAACCAGGGAATAAAGATAATGGGAATCAGGGTTAATATTTTGGAATGGGGATGGAGAATCAAATAAGCCCCCATGACACCTGCAATAGCGCCACTGGCCCCGATGGTGGGCATATTGGAATGAAGATTGAAAAGGAGATGGGAAAGACCCGATGTAATGCCGCACAGCAGATAAAAAACAAGGTACCGAAAAGGACCCAGACGATCTTCGACGTTATCGCCAAAGATGTAAAGGGACCACATGTTGCCCAGAAGATGCCAGAACCCACCGTGAAGAAACATGAAAGAGAGCCAAGACAAAAGCTGCTGACCGGTGGTAAAATAAGATGAAATTTGTGGCATTGAATATCTGGCGGGAACCAGGCCGTAAATATAAACAAAACGGTCTAAATTGGCCCCCTGGGCCATCTCAAACAGAAAAAGGACAACGTTGATACCGATAATTGTGTTGTTTACAACCGGATAATTTTTGGAAGATATTGTGTCGCGAATGGGAAACATTACAATTTGTCAGTGGAACTCAATGGTCGACCAATGTACGTATTCAGGGGGTGTGCCTCCCCGTTTCACTCCGGCGTCTGCGTGTCTGGTCGTTAAACGGGGAAGCACCCCATTGAATACTTATGGATCGATGATGAAAATTTTTCAAGAAACAGTTCGAGAAAGCGCCTCAACAGCCAGTTGCCCCACGGTACATTCCACCAGATTCACGTTGATGAAGATGTTTATTCTTGCTTCATCGGTAACCAGATGTTTGAGTAAGGATTTTGTTATCTCCGAAGGTATCGCCCCGGCCACCCAGGCTGCCAGTCCACGATGGTCAGCATCTTTTGATCGCATAAACGGACAAAGATAAGCTGCTGCATCCCGAACAAGTTCAGGACGTGCATGGGCAAGTCTGCCCAATCCCCAGAGCACCCCCCGTTGCAGCATCTCGTGTTCGAGAAAGTTACCTGCCTCGTTAATGTAGGATACCAGGATACAGGCGTACTCCCTGGCCAGTCCGTCATGACGGGCCATGATTTCTCCCATGGCTTCCGGAGAGCCCCAGCCGATCCCTCCGGATTCGTCATTTAAATTCCACATCAGCCGCCGCATGACGATGCGGGCAGACTCAAGATCTTCATGGGCAAGACACGCAACTACGACACCCATTGCCGTAACGGCACGCCATTTGACCAATTCGTCAAGATTGTAAAAAAAGGCAAAAAGCGGATTGACGACCTTTCGAGCCGGCATGAGGCAGATCTCTTCAAGGCTCTTTTCAAATTCTTCATTTTTTAAAAGTGCCGGAAGTATTTTCTTGAGCTGCCTGCTGCCCATTTGCTTGCCCCATATCAAGCTCACCATTTTTTCTTTAACCCTAAATGAGGGTTTAATTCTCTTCCCAGTAGATACAATCTTCAGGGCAGTATTTTATGGCCTCATTGACTTCCGTCTCCGGATAAGAGGATAGCTCGATGACTTCAATATATCCGGCATCATTCAGTCTGAAAACCAAAGGGCAGACCTCAATACAAGCGCCGCATAAATTGCATCGACCCAGATCAACAGACGGTATTTTCATATTTTTTCGTTTATTGACTGTCCGATTTTTTTACCCAGTTCAAAACAAGCCCCCAATCCCTTCTTTTCCGGAACATACTGAATTCTGATACCGGGATCGATGACGTCGAATTTCATGGCTTCGAGTTCTTTATTGATCAGCTTGACCGCTTCACCGCTCCACCCGTAAGAACCAAAGGCAGCACCGATTTTGTTTAAAGGCTTGAGCCCTTTCATATAAACCAGAAAATCACTGACCGTGGGAAACAACTGGTTGTTAAGTGTTGGCGATCCCACAACGATGGCCGCGGCATCAAGGACTTCCGTCATAATCTCACTGCGATGGGAGCTTCGTATATGTATCGGCCTTACCGATACCCCCTCACCGGCGATTCCCGCCGCAATCTCATCGGCCATGACTTGGGTACTGTGCCACATGGTGTCGTAGACCACGACAGCTTTTTTCTCTTGCTCCTGTTTGGCCCATTTTGCATACGCATTGATGATCTTGCCCGGATCTTTTCTCCATATGATTCCGTGATCCGGACATATCATATCGATTTCAAGGCCCAGTTGGGCAACCGTATCCAAAAGCTTTAGAATCAACGGCGAATAAAGAAGCAAAATATTGGCATAGTACTTTTTTGCATGAAGCATGATATCGTCTCCGACCTGATCATCGAATCTTTCATGCCCAGCATAATGCTGTCCGAACGCGTCACTGGAAAAGAGAATTTTGTCTTCCTTCATGTAGGTAAACATACTGTCCGGCCAGTGAAGCATGCGGGTTTCGAGAAATGTCAGGGTCCGGTTTCCCAAACTCAACTCCTCGCCGGTACCAACCGCATGATAATTCCACTTTTGAGGAAAGTGTCGGGCCAGATTTTTGGCGCCCATTTTTGAACAATAAAGCGGCTTGTCCTCACCAACCCTGTGCATCACCCGTGGCAACCCGCCGGAATGGTCCATTTCCGTATGATTGCTAATCACACAGTCAATCTTTTTCGGATCAACAATTTTCGATATATTATCAAGGAGTTGATCCGCAAAATTCTTCTTGACGGTGTCGATGAGTGCAATTTTCTCATCAACGATTAAAAATGCGTTATAACTGGTACCTCGATACGTCGAATATCCGTGGAAATCCCTTATGTTCCAATCAATAACGCCGACATCATAGACTCCCTTTGTTATTTCTACCGGTCTCATTTTCCTCCTGTCCTTTTATTACTCTTTTTCAAAATCTTTTTCCAAAATATTCGAAATATAGCTGACAAAAAAAACCTCATAATTCTAATAAAACTTTCTTGAATTTTTATGATTAAAAAAAGGTAATAACTCTTCAAAAATCAAAATCATATTTTTA
>CAXMTB010000017.1:0-32045 GCA_964195835.1 uncultured Nitrospinaceae bacterium
ATCCGCACGTTTTAATGCTTCCCATAAAATCAGCACATCGCCCCATCCCTGTACTGTCCGGATAAGACGCTTTTCAGGAGGAATGCCAGGATTATATTTTTTGGCATACTCGACCACTTTATCCATCATCGGCACATCTTCACCGAAAAATGCACAAACTGCCGCCCCCATAACGCCTTCGGATGCCTTGCCTGCCAATTTCGGCAGATTTTCATCAAATCCCCAGTTATTGACAATGTGATCCGCTCCAAGACCTAAGGCATAGGCATCACGCACCGTGGCAGCCACCGACATCGTGGTGTTCCCGTGCCAGACGAGATCCGGTTTAAAATCTTTCATGCCCAGAATCTGGCTTTTGGTATCAATGGCAAACAAAGAAACAGATTGATCCGGGCCGATGTCAAAGCCGAGCAGCGTGGCCTGATCCTTAATGGCCTTGATAGGCGCACTGCAGTAAGGAGAAGCAAACATATAAGAGGTGAGAAATCGCGGCTTTCTTTTCCCGTAATCTTTGTGTTTGGGCCACTTCTTGTCAAACCAGGCTGTGATGGCAGCTCTGGCGTTGGTTGAATAATCGGTTGCAAAGAAAAGATTGTAAGGTGTCTTTTTGGGATTCGTCAGGTGAGCTGAGTAGGAGGCAGACACATAAGGAATCTTATCCTTAGTGATTGTGGGTGACAGTGCCTCGGTATCTCCGGTTCCCCAACCCAAAACCGCCACAGATTTGAGCCTTTTGAATAGTTTGTACTTGGTAAGCGCCTCGGGCACACGATAGCCATAATCAAACTGATACAGTTTGATCTTCTTGCCGTTCACTCCGCCATTATCATTTGCATAATGAATGGCTTCTGCAATACCCAGAGCATAATCCTTTCCGACATCTGAAGTCGCTCCCGTCATATCATTGAGCGCTCCCACCTTAACTGTTGCGGCCCCGGCCATTGAAGAAAATCCAGCGATCAAAGCCACAATAAATAGGTGTACGAAAATTTTTGACCACGTATTTTTCGCAAACATAATTTTTTTCCCCTTTTTAAGAGAGTAAAAGTTCCATCGAGTTCCTTTCCGATTAAATGTTTGTTTAAATATCACCCCCTTCTTTTTTTTTAGAATTCGTTAAATAGTTTATTGGTTAAGTAATTGTGATAAATACGGCCGATTTCAGAAATATCTTTTAGACTATTTAACCATTTATCAATTGACCCCAAATCTAATACGAAAACGGCCACAAATTAAAATAGTTCTTCGTCTGCCACCATCGATAGGCCAAACCATTGGGCTCAAATATCATAAATACACATATGGCAAGCCCGAAAGCGGCTTCTTTAAGAAACAGAAAGTCCATAAACAGCCTTTCTCCCCAGCTGGTATCCATAAACTGCATGACACCAAGCTGCAATAGCTCCATAACAACAACCATGAATATGGACCCGAAAATCGTGCCGTGGATTGAGCCGACCCCACCGATGAGAATGACACCCACCAGCCACAACGACCAGAACCAGGGAAAATGTTCGGGGCTGATCGCTGCAATATTGCTGATCCAGAACGCTCCGGCAATACCGCCGATAAAGCCGGCGACATAAAACGCATAAAGCTTGTATTTGAAAACATTAATCCCCATTACCGCTGCGGAAATGTCATTGTCACGTATGGCCACCCAGGCCCTGCCCACCCTGGATCTTAGCAAATTGACCATGATGATAACACAGAAAATCACAAGAACGAGCATCATAAAGTAGACTTTTATATCACTGTCGATGACCCACGGTCCAACCTTGATGGTCCCCGGAGGCAAAGAAAAGGCCTGTCCTCGCCCGCCGATCTGGCTCACATATCCTGTAATAATAAAATCTACGGTAATGAACTGAGCGGCCATGGTGGTTAAAATCAGATAAAACCCTTTGACCCTGGCAGAAGGGAGTCCGAACAAAACACTCCATATACCGGCTGTAAATGCGGCAATTAGGATGCTTAAAGGATAAGCGATACCGAAATCCATCATGAATTTGGGCCAGGGGAATTCAAGGATAAGCAGGGTGCTTGTATATGCGCCCACGGCAATAAAGGCTGCATGGCCCAGGGTTATCTGGCCGCAAAAACCGATTAAAAGTTGTACGCCTAAAGCTCCAAGCACCGTATAGCCGACCTGATTGAAGACACTGAGCCAATATTCATCTGCAAACCAGGGGATGAAAACGAACAGGGTCAAAAAGAGCAGGATCATCTTGCCCTTGATAAACTTGGTCTGCCACCACCCATGATCCTGATGGTAATCCTGATGGTAAACACCGCAGGGAAGCCAGGTTGTTGACATTTAACAAAACTCCGTTTTTAATTGAAAATTTTCCATTGAAGATTGAAAACATATAACCGCAAATGGACGCAAATGAACATAAATATTATTATTTTAATTCGTGTTTATTCGTGTTCATCCGTGGTTTCCCTTATCCTCTTTCCTATTTCTGACTTAAAGGTTTTGGTCTTTGAAGATCGGAAAATCAATGAATTAAAATCATCAATCGTCAATCGTCAATTGCATTACACTCGTTCAATCCGCTCCCATCCCCATAATCCATGGGGTTTAAAAAGCAAAAAAACCACCATGAAAACAAAAGGGGCAACCTCTTTGACGCCGCCGGGAAAGTATTTGTCCAAATACGCCCCACTGACGTTCTGTAACACGCCGATGACAATTCCACCTACAATGGCACCGGGTACGGAGTTAAGCCCGCCCAGCACCACAGCCGGCAGAACCAGAAGACCAAGATACCCTACGGAAATGTTCAACCCGTTGATGTTGCCCAAAAGGGTGCCTCCCACACCGGCCGACATAAAAGCAATGGCCCAGGCCGCTGCATAAACGAATCTTGCGCTCACACCCAGGGAGAGGGCGGCCATCTCATCGTCGGCTGTGGCCTGCATGGCAAGGCCCCAGCGGGTATATTTAAAAAAGCAGACAAAAACGATTAAAAGAATAATGGCTGCCACAAAGCTCCAGAGATACGCCTGACCAACAATGACGGGTCCTATGTGAATAGGCTCAATTGAAAAAACCGGGGGGTCGAACACACGCGTATCGGTACCCCATATGAGTTCCACCGTTCCCTTAAAGAAAAATGAAAGCCCAACGGTAACCATAATCACCGTCAGCACAGGTTGACCGATGAGTTTGTCCAGGAAAATTCTTTCCGTCAGTATTCCCAAAACCAGTCCTACAATAAGGGATAATAAAATCGCCAGTAAAAAAGGAATGCCCATGGAATAAAAGCTCAAGGAAACATAAGCGCCAATCAGCGTCATTTCTCCCATGGCCAGATTCAGCACGCCCGAGCACTTATATATCAGCACCCATCCAAGGGCCACAAGGGCATAGATGCCACCCACCATGACCCCTGAAGTAATGGTCATTAAAAACAGTTCCATTCTTTGCTCTACCTTTCAGTATAGGCTATGGGTCATATAGCCATTATCCTTCACCCATTACCTATTACTTATTTCCTATTTCCTCTTTCCTATCTCCTCTTTCTTATTCCTCGACCTTCCTGATATGCAGATCAATAACAATATGGGCCTCCCGCCCATCTTCATACTTAATGGTTGTATCGATATGCACATTATCATCATCTAAATAGAGGGCATCCACTATTTCGCTGTATCTTTTTTCCACAAAAGCCCTCCGCAGTTTGCTGGTCCTTGTCAGTTCGTCATCATCTGCATCGAATTCCTTGTAGAGATTGATGAACTTTACGACTCTGCCGGCTTCCGGGAGGTCCCTGTTTGCGTGCCGAATCTGCTCTTCCACCAAGTTGTAGACTTCGGGCATCTGAGAAAGTTCCTGATAACTCGTGTAATTGATCTTTTTTTCATCGGCCCATCTGCCCACCACAGAATAATCGATACAAATGACTGCAGTAATATATTCCCGCTTGTCTCCGATGACCCATGAATCTCTCACATAGGGACTGAATTTCAGGCGAGTTTCAAGGTACTGGGGAGAAAAAGGTTTTCCGTCCCTAAGTATAAAGACATCCTTGGTACGATCAAAAACCACCAGGTGACCGTCATCATCTATAAACCCCTTGTCACCTGAATAGAGCCAGTCGTCTTTCAAGGTCTCTTTGGTTGCTTCCGGATTTTTATAGTAACCCAAAAAAACGGAAGGACTTCTGGTTAGGATTTCACCGTCTTCAGTGATTTTAATTTCTGTTTCAGGAATCGGATGGCCCACCGTATCGAATTTTATATCTCCGCTGCGATGAACCACAGAAATGCCGGCGACTTCGGTCTGGCCATAGATCTGCTTTAGGTTTACTCCCAGTGCATGAAAAAAACGAAAGTGGTCCGGGCCCATGGCCCCCCCGCCCGTATAGGCATTTCGAACACGAGACAGGCCGAGATGGTCCTTTATTTTCTCTTGAACGGTAATATACGCCAGCCATTTTAAAAACGCCCAGTGCCATGGAATTCGTTTTTTCTGAAACTTAAGATCCGCCACATGATAACCGATTTTCGTGGAAAGCTCATAAATTTTCCGTTTGATCCACGTGGCATCCAGATATTTAACCTGTATCGTTCGGGTCATCTGCTCGTACATGCGCGGGGGAGCAAACATCACATGGGGACCGATCTCCCTGATGTTTTCCTGGGCGGTTTCCGGTTCCTCCGGGAAATTGATGGTATATCCCACCTGCAGGCCGCAGGAAATGGACATCATCTGTTCCCCGATCCACGCAAAAGGCAGATAAGAGGCATAATCATCCGTTGCCATACACGGATCCACAGCCATGAGATGCTGCCCCATGGTCAGCATATTATTGTGGGACAGGAGTACCCCCTTTGGCAACGATGTGGTTCCGGAAGTATAAAAAAGTAACGCCACTTCATCTCCGTGGCCTTTTTTGATCATCTTTTCAAAAAGCTCGGGCTGTTGTTGATCGAGTTCCCGTCCCAGACTCTGAACGTCCTTTAAACTGATCAGATAGTCCTGGCTGTAATCCCGCATTCCCTTGGGATCATCCCAGATAATTTTTTCCAGTTTTGGGCATTCATTAAAAACAGAGATGGCCTTGTCGACTTCCTCCTGGCCTTCTCCGAATAAAAATTTTGTGTCCGAATGGTCGATGATATACTTGACTTCATCAATCAGGCAGTCCTGGAACAGCCAAACCCCGACACCCCTTGCGCATAACGTCGCCATTTCAGCCCACAGACCCTCGGGACGATTGTCGCCGATCATGGCAACCTTATCCCCTTCTTCAAAGCCTAAACGAATAAGTCCCAGTGTCAAGTACTTTACATTTTTAAAATAATCATGCCAGGTGATGGGGCGCCAGATGCCAAACTCCTTCTCCCGCATGGCCACTCTGCCCTTGCCGTATTTGCCGGCCTTTTCATAAAAAAGCTTTGGGATTGTGAGATCTTTTGTAATTTTCATGCTATATTTTTTTATAGACTGTTTTATGCCCTTGTTGCATACAGATCCTCTTCACCCAGGTATGCCTTAATCACTTCAGGATGATTTTGGACTTCCTCGGGAGTCCCGTCAATGATCATGTTGCCGAAATTGAGAACAAAGACACGGTCGGATAAATCCATGACCACACCCATATCGTGCTCCACCAGAATACAGGTGACTTTCCATCGCTCTTCTTCATTAATATCCAAAACAAACCTCGCCATATCTTCGACTTCTTCAAGATTTAGTCCTGCCAGCGGTTCATCCAGAATTAAAAGCTCCGGTTCCAGGGCCAGTGCCCTGCCGAGCTCCACTCGTTTTTGCAGTCCGTACGGCAACATGCCCACAGGCTTATGTCGGATATGTTCAATTTCCAGAAGATCAATGATTTGTTCTTCAATAAAACTTCGATGTTCAATCTCTTCACGGGAGGTTTTGCCAAGATAAATCGATCCGGTGGTAATACCCGATTTCATATGGATATGCCGGCCCAGACGGATGTTATCCAATACCGTCATACCACCGAAAACTTCGACTTTCTGAAATGTTCTAGAAATACCAAGTTGAGCCCGTTCAAACGGCTTGAGTGTGTTGATCTTTTTTTGTTGATAGAAGATATTCCCCTTTTGCGGGGAATAAAGTCCGTTAATGATATTCATCATCACCGTCTTGCCGGCGCCGTTGGGGCCGATGACGGAATGAATCTCTCCTTTTCTTACTTTCAGGCTAACGCCGGCCAAAGCGCATACCTTGCCGAAAAACATATGGACATCCTCAAGCTCCATCAGAATGTCCTGTTCTTTGGGTTTATTAGATTCTGTCAATATTCTTTACCTTTAAATGTATCCGTTTTTTCTTTTCAGGTTTTATAATTAGGTGAATGACAAGTAACTTTAACCTAAAAAAAGAGGCTTGAAACCCTCTTTTCTGAATATCATTCATTTATTATCATCAGATCATATATCATATTTTTCATTAATCAAGTAGAAATTATACCCATCTGCTGTTTATCCGTATTCAGAAAAAAAGGGGGGTGGGCTGATACATCTCTAAACTTGAATCCCTTAAAACACTCACTATAATATAATCACCTTCTGTACGGCTTTGACGATGTCTTCAGGCTCATCCATAACCTGCAAAATTTCAATATCCTCTGGAGATATCCGCTTTTCGGAAAGCAGTCTGGTTTTTATCCAATCAATGAGCCCTGCCCAGTAGTCCGAGCCGACCAGAATTAACGGAAAAGGCTTTATACGGTGGGTCTGAACCAGTGTAACCGCTTCAAACAATTCATCCAAGGTACCGAAACCGCCAGGCAGGATAATGTATGCCGTAGCATATTTAATGAACATGACTTTGCGAATAAAAAAGTATTTGAAGTCGATTGTAACATTGGCAAAAGAATTCGGCTGCTGCTCAAACGGAAGAATAATATTCAGACCGACGGAGGTGCCCCCTGCTTCTGCCGCACCTTTGTTGGCCGCTTCCATCACGCCTCCCCCCCCACCTGTAATCACGGCAAAGTTGTTTTCTACAAAAAGCTTGGCCAGTTTTTCAGTTTTTTTATAAATTGAATCAGGAGGTTTAATTCTTGCAGATCCGAAGAAACTCACCGCAGGCCCTATTTCATTAAGCGTATCGATGCCTTCAACAAACTCTCCCATGATCTTGAAAAGCCGCCATGCTTCACCGATATTTAAATCATTAACAAGAAACTGTTTTTCCATTTTGTTCAATACAATAAAACTGAATTAGGATCTTATCCGCCTGAGGCGGGTTAAAATTTGAGCGCCGTCGTTAACGGGATGTACCACCTGACACAGAAATCGGGCAAAAAGGGATGTTTTGCAAAGGTCTCAAATTATCGACATACAGCCGATATACTTAAACGCCTCACGTTCCGCCGTTAAACCCGATGGTAACATTGCCTTGTTCCACAATAACCGGAACCTTTCGTATGCCATCGGAATATTCCAGCATGGTCTTCATCTTCTCAGCATCAGCCTTAACATTAAAGTATTTAACTTCCTGACCTTGCTTGGCAAAAGCTTCACGAGCCTGATTTGTATAGGGTCAGGTATCCTTCCCAAAAATCAATATTTTTTCCGCCATAGGCCATCTCCCCAAGAAAATTAATGCATAAAGAAGACAATAGATATTTCTTAAAATTTCAAGCTATTGTAGAATAGCTTCAAAATAATCCCTAACAGTAATTTAAAGCTTTGTCAATGATTACAGATTGACAAACATCACGGGGATTGATAAAAATTTTTTTTAATCTTATAGTGATTATCTCTTTTAAATTTTGGATTCCTTGGTAACATATATTTTTCATTTTGTGGCGAAAACTATTAAATAGATACAACGGACTTATGCCCGGGGCACTTGTTAAACCGGTTGTTGCATGTTGTAAAATTAGAAGTGTGAAGTTGCTAAAGTAACTATCTTCCATCCAGAAATGCACATCGGGCACAAATTAAGTTTCCTGTTCATCCAAAGGACGATGAATAATTCAGCGAATGAACTTTCAAGGCGTGTTACCATAACAAACGATCTCGGGCTTCATGCCAGATCCGCAGCAAAAATAGCAAAACTGGTTCAAAACGTAAAATCAAATGTGTGGATTATTAAAGACGGAAATAAGGCGGATGCTTCAAGCATTATCGATATCCTTTCACTGGTCTGCCCAAAAGGATCAATAATTACATTAACAATCGACGATCAATCTGATCTTGGGATTTTAAACGACCTGGTTCAGTTGATTGAAAGTGGTTTTGGAGAATGATCAGGCATGCTTAATACCAACAAAAGTGAAATACGCCTGCACGGTATCAATGTCTCTCCGGGTATCTGCATTGGCAAAGCATATCTGGTCGGAAAAGAAGGTGTAGATGTTGTCGATAAATACTTCATTAGTAAAGACAACTTACAAAATGAGATCAAGCGATTTAAATCTGCCGTAAAGCATGCCAAAGATAAGCTTCAAAAAATCATTGAAACAACCCCTGAAGAATTACGACAGCACATCCATATACTTGAAACTCACAAGGTCTTGTATAAAGACAAGATGCTTTATGGCAAAATCATTGAAACCATAGAAAAAGAACTGGTAAATGCTGAATGGGCCCTCAAAAAAGTCGTATCGAATGTTAAAAATATGTTCAGAAATATGCCGGACCTTTATTTGCGGGGTAGAGTGGCAGATATAGTCCACATATCTGAAAGCATCATGCAAAACCTGGTTGGTGCAAAAACCCTCGATATTGGTGCTATTGGAAAACGGGTCATACTTGTGGCCGTCGACCTTTCTCCTGCAGAAACGAGTCAGATACAGCTGGAAAAGATAAAAGGACTTATAACGGAGCTCGGGGGGAAAACTTCACACACTGGAATCATCGCCCGAACGCTTGAAATTCCGGCTGTTTTGGGTCTTGAAAAAGCGACACATTTAATAAAAAGCGACGACATTATCATTGTGGATGGAACTGCGGGAATTGTTATTGTCCATCCCACCGATAAAACCCTTATTCAATTCGAAGAACGCCAATCCAATTACGAAAGACATATGGCTGTAATTACCCGAAGCAGTCATCTCCCAGCCAAAACAACCGATGGTATTAAACTGGAAGTTTTGGGTAATATCGAACTCCCTGAAGAAGTTGTATCAGTCATAAACTATGGCGGGGATGGAATCGGGCTTTATCGAACTGAATTTCAATATCTTAGCCGGCGCGATTTTCCGGATGAACATGATCTATTCGAGGATTATAAGGATGTCATCGAAGTGATGGCGCCTAATCCCGTTACTATTCGAACATTAGATATCTGTGGTAATAAAACGGTTTCTTATGCCTCAAATTCGGATGAAAAAAATCCTGTTTTGGGCCTTCGAGGTATACGGTACTGTTTAAAAAACCCGGATGTTTTCAAGACACAACTCCGAGCCATATTAAGGGCCTCTGCATTCGGTCCCGTCAGAATTCTTCTCCCCATGATATCATGCCATGATGAAGTCCTTGCAGCGAAAAAGATATTAAACAAAGCAGCCGATTCTCTGGATAAAGAAGGTATACTTTTTAATGAGAATATAGAAGTCGGAATAATGATAGAAGTACCTTCAGCCGCAATTATGGCAGATGTGATGGCAAGAGATGTTGATTTTTTTAGTATTGGAACCAATGACCTTATCCAGTATGCGCTGGCGGTTGACAGAGTCAACAGACAGGTTGCACATCTCTATCAACCGCTTAACCCTGCGATTATACGAATGATCAAATATGTCGCAGATACTGCAAAAAACAACGACGTGGAAGTCTGCATGTGCGGAGA
Source organism: uncultured Nitrospinaceae bacterium (assembly GCA_964195835.1). Lineage (GTDB taxonomy): Bacteria > Desulfobacterota > Desulfobacteria > Desulfobacterales > UBA11574 > UBA11574. The sequence continues at coordinate 9,788 of CAXMTB010000017.1, forward strand.
AATGGCAGGTGACCCTGTAAATATACCGATCCTTTTGGGGTTGGGAATAAGCAATTTAAGTATGAATCCTCAATCAATACCGGCAATTAAAAAAATTATTAGATCCCTCAATGTTAAAGATGCTGCCTTGTTCGTTAAGGATGTTCTTAAAGAGACATCCGAAACAGGCATTATGGAGCTGCTGCTCGGTACTTACAAAAGTATTCTGTTTGAATCGGGATACACCGAGCCATAATCTCCCCTGCCTATTCAGGAACTTAACACGGATATTTCACGTGTGATAGGTGTTCATTTGTAAGGCATTCAAGGGCGCAGCCCCGCTAATAAAGCGGGATAAACCTCCGTATTCATAATTAACACGGCTCGAAGATCCCGTTTAAAACGGGGAAATGGGCGTCTTGGACACGCCCGTAGGGTGAAAATTTTTGAGAAATTGAACAAGAAATTATTTTGGTACAAACTGTCACGTTACAACTATAATCAAAATTGTAAATAACAAACTGTTTTCATGACTAATAAAAAGGCCTCTCGAAAATTTTCATGAAATATTCGGGTTAGTTCGCTTTGCTCTTATTTGGACTGATGGCCTCCGGCTCCGCTTCCAGCCCTAGGGCTTACTGGCCGGAGGGTAGAACTCTCCGAGACGTAGTCTCTACGAGATGGAGTCCTACGCCTCGGAGAGAATAATGAACAAATGGGTTATTGGAAGGAGAAAAAAAGCATTTGAGCACAAACCATATCAAAATAATTACTGAAAACAGAAAGGCTAGACACAACTTCTTTATCGAAGAGACTTATGAAGCAGGTATGGTTCTTTTGGGAACAGAAGTTAAATCCCTCCGACTCGGCCGCGTTAATTTAAAAGATTCTTATGCCAGAATTAACAAAGGCGAAGTGTTTGTTCATCAGATTCACATCAGTGCTTATCCCTTTGCCTATTACGGAAATCATGATCCTTTAAGAAAAAGAAAACTCCTTTTACACAGATATGAAATCAAAAAACTATACGGCAAAGTCAATGAAAAGGGGTTTTCTCTTATCCCATTAAAGATTTATTTCCAGAACGGAAAAGCCAAGCTGACATTGGCCCTTGCCAAGGGTAAACGTAAGTATGATAAACGTGAGTCTATCCGACGGCGTGACGAGCAGCGGGATTTGGAAAGATCAAAAAAAGAATATTGACGGCTTCGTAAAAAGTCCAACTTCTGCGTTGCGCTGCATTCCTCGTCACTGAGGCATACGATAAACACCCCCCATTCCTCGAAATTTTCGCGCCCTTTTATCCCGCTGATCTTATGCGGGGAAATTTGAAGCTTTTTACTTTGCCGTCAAATTTTGACTTTTTACGAGTTCATCAAAATTGAAACGCAGGTTTAGATTATGAAAACGAGTTCACAATATGAAATAAATTTCATAGAATTCAATAAAATATTTTAGTATTTTGTTCGCGCTGAAAAGGTTTAACCATTTAATATTTCTGTCAATAATATCATATAAGAACATTGGCATGATTTCTGCTAAGAATTAATACAATGGGAAATCTTTTAAGTTTTAAAACAAAAAGCAGCAAGCTCAGCAGACTAGAACTAATCGAGATGGGTAAAAGAGCCCGTCAAGAACGGGATCGCCTGCTGAATGAACACCCGGATCTCAAAGAATTCCAAAAAAAGATCGACAGATGTCTTGACAATGCTGGAAGTTCTGAAAATCGAATGGCAGTATTAGGAATAATGATTGAAGCCAAGCTAAAAGAACTTCAAGATGAACTATCGCATCTTTCGTTTCTGATGCGAGAATTCAAAACACCGAATCATCTCCCTGATGAATAAAAACTCAAGTTTCCCACCCCGATATAGCTAAAAAGCCTTTGATATCGAAGGTCAAGAGAAATTTGTTCTTGTCCGCTTCACCGCCCCGCAAGCGGGATCTTCGACAAAGCGGCATCTTCGACCGGCGGGAAGGTAAAATTTGCTGAATAAACATATCTGGAATTCTTTGTTGCGCCTCGTTTCCTTCCTATCATGCCCCAACATATGAAAACTTTTTCATAATGTGGAATAAAACTCACAGGATTTAACATCATATTCTAGTATATCGTTCGCACCATAAAATTATAACTATATAATATTTCATATAATAATTTCATTTGAAGACTTTGGCATGGTTTCTGCTTTTAATAACAATAAAACTAATTTTAAAAACATGCGTTTTTAGGATGTTTACGATGAATCCAATTAAATGCCTCCCAACTTCAACATCTATATCAAAACCATGTGACGGTCAAAAACCTCCAGAGGTTATACTTTAAACGGGAGTCTGAGGTGGCATTTAATTGGTTCATTTAACAGTAAATCAAAAAAAGAACTGAACTTACGAAAATTTTTAAAGGTTCGGAAGACTCCACACTTGTTTTAGGTGACGGCTCAACCGAACTTAAAGGCCCTGAATTAAACTAAAAAGCTATTCAGGGTAATAAAGGCAGGGTTTTTAATGGGCCCTGCCTTTTTTTCTTGAGCATCTTGGCAGAACCTCAATTGAGCGAACGTTTCATAAATACAGTTGCAGATTACGATCCATCCCCGCCCTGCCCTCTGCGGTAAAGTGGGGGAATACTTGGGGGTGAAACCCTTAAAATACATCAGCTGATTTACGAACCAGAGCACTTCGCCCCAGTGGCAAACCATTTCCACCTTGCATTTTCCATAAGGTGTGATTATAGTTTTATTGAACTGGCGAAGTTAAAGGATCTAAAAATAATACACCATAAGAAACAGATACAAGTATAAATTCGAAACATGAAAGAACATAATGAAAAAATACCGGATCCAAAAGAAATCGAAAAGGAGATCGGCGATTTTCTATCGAAAAAATTTGGAGGCAGTGTTAAAATGGTGACACCACTGGTTTTGCCCCAGAACGTCGCCACCGAAAAAGGTGAAAAATCTGTCAAAAAAGAAAAAAGAATCAATTTTGATTTAAAACCTGAAGAATTGATCTCCTTTCTTGACCAATATGTTGTAAAGCAGGATAAGGCCAAAGCAATACTATCCACAAAAATATGTACACATTTTAACCGTATAAAACGCGCTGAAAACTCTTCCGATGAAACCGACGACATGGTCGGACGCATTAAAAACAACATCCTCATGTTCGGTCCCACCGGTGTTGGCAAAACATACATCATCAAACTCATCGCTAAAAAAATCAATGTTCCTTTTGTAAAGGGCGATGCTACAAAATTTAGTGAAACAGGTTATGTGGGTGGTGATGTAGAAGATCTTGTCCGAGATCTTGTCCGAGAAGCCGACGATGATATTAAACTCGCTCAATATGGTATCATCTACATCGATGAAATCGATAAAATTGCATCAAGTCGTAATGTCATTGGCGTTGATGTCTCTCGATCAGGTGTCCAGCGGGCGTTGCTCAAACCCATGGAAGAAACTGAAGTCGATCTAAAAGTACCTCATGATCCCATTTCGATGATTCAGGAGATCGAACGATTTCGTAAAACCGGGAAAAGAGATAAGCGATCGGTCAATACCAGTAACATACTGTTTATTATGAGCGGTGCCTTTGGCGATCTGGCCCGGATTGTTAAAAAACGAGTTGCGGATCAAGAAATCGGATTTGGAGCAAACATTAAAAATATTCGGGATGATAGTGACATTCTCAAACAGGCAATGGCAGAAGACCTCATAGAATATGGATTTGAATCTGAATTTGTCGGCCGGCTGCCGGTCAGGGCCGTCTTTGAAAAATTGACGGAAGACGACCTCTTCGAAATCCTGAAAAATCCAAGCAACCCGATAATACTTGGCAAAAAACTCGATTTTGCAGCGTATGGTATTGATATTGTATTTGAAGATAGAGCCCTTGAAATTTTAGCGAAAAACGCCTTCCGAGAAAATACCGGGGCAAGGGGTCTTGTCAGTGCTGTTGAAGGAGCACTTCTTGTCTTTGAAAAAAAATTTCCGTCAACGAACATTAAAAAATTTCCGGTAACCGCAACTGCCGTAGAAAATCCCGAAAAGTCCCTTAAAAAAATATTGGCATTATCAAACCTTGATGAACTCAATGAAACATATGAAAAGCTGTTTCTTGCTGAAAAAGAATATATCAAAAGATATTTAGACTCAAACAAGAAAATTTTTGCGAAGAAATACGGTTTGACACTCACGCAGTCACGGATCGATGTTGTGGCTTCTTACTACGCCAATCATATAATAGATATAGAAAGGGTCATTAAAAAGATCAAATCTTTCTATGATGATATAAAGAAGATAGAATTATATTTTTTTAAAAATCATGACATCAACATTGTCTTGGAAGATGACGCCATCGATTTTATTATCGATCAGCTTGAAAATTCCACGTATGATCTTGAAGCGTTTTACGATCAACTTTCGACCGATTTCGAATACGGGTTAAAGCTGGTTCAAGAAAAAACAGGTAAAAACCGATTTTTTATTACCAAAGACGCTCTTATGAACACCGAATCTTTTATAAGCAATCTCATTAAAGATGAGCTGAAAATACAGTCAAAAACGGTATAATTATGATCGGAATATCAAAGCTGTACTGTGGAACCGTAGAACCATCCGATGCCCTTCGTTATGGACGAATGTCGTCTAAACTGCCTTCGCATCTTCTTCAATTTTCCAGTGATAAGCGGCCTGTGGTTGTCTGGAACGTTACCCGACGGTGCAACCTCAAGTGTGTCCATTGTTATGCCAACGCCAAAAACATCGCTTTTGACAATGAACTTTCCACCAGTGAAGGAAAAATTTTAATCGACGATCTCGTAGAATTTGGTGTGCCGGTAATGCTGTTTTCCGGGGGTGAACCTTTGGTCCGGAAAGACCTCCCGGAACTTGCAGCTTACGCTGTCAAGAAAGGGATGAGGGCCGTTATATCGACAAACGGAACCCTGATAACACCTCAAATCGCCCGAACCCTAAAGGATATCGGCCTCTCCTACGTTGGCATCAGTCTCGACGGAATGGAAGAGATTAATGACCGGTTTAGAGGAGTAAAAGGGGCTTTCAGGTTGGCGCTTAAAGGGATTGAAAACTGTAAAAAGGCCGGTATAAAAGTCGGTCTTCGCTTTACCATCAACAAATCCAATACCGGTCAAATTTCAGAAATATTCAATCTCCTTGAAGAGATGGATATTCCAAGGGTATGCTTTTATCATCTTGTATATGCCGGTCGCGGATCAGAACTTGTAAAAGAAGATCTTTCCCATGAGGAATCTCGAAAAGCCGTTGATCTTATTATGGATCTTACCAAACAACTCCACGATAGGGATAATCCCAAAGAGGTGTTAACTGTCGATAATCATGCCGATGGCCCCTATCTTTATTTGAGGCTGCTTAAAGAAAATCCTGAGCGTGCCAGGGAAGTGCTTGAACTTCTCGAAATGAACGAGGGCAACAGTTCCGGGATAGGAATCGGCTCCATAAGCTGGGATGGTGAGGTATATGCCGACCAGTTCTGGCGACATTACAGTTTTGGGAATGTTAGAAATCGACCGTTTTCTAAAATTTGGGCCGACACCTCGGACCCTCTGATGAAAAAACTTAAAGAGAAAAAAAGACACGCCAAGGGAAGATGTTCAACATGCCGGTGGCTGGACATTTGTGCCGGTAATTTCAGGGTAAGATCCGAGGCTGTCACAGGCGATATATGGGCACCGGACCCGGCGTGCTATTTGACCGATGAAGAAATCGCATGAGATTTCTGCAACGCATCCCCTTTTTGCCCAATTTCTTCGCCTGCCCTGTGGAATGCCTGCCCAATGAAATGCAACGCATATTTCATCGGGGCGAAGCCTATTCCTCTGGGGTCAGACTCAGATTTTAACCCGCTTCAAGCGGATTAATCCTCAAAATAACTAAAATATAGGAGTTGCTATGCTATTTCCCGATTACAGGCCGAGACGGTTGCGACAAAATGATGCGTTTCGCCGTATGATGCGCGAAACCAAACTTTCAGTTGATGACTTCATCCTTCCGCTGTTTGCCATCAACGGTAAAGGGGTAAAAAACCCCATCGACTCAATGCCAGGACAGTATCAGTTGTCCATTGATAATCTCGTTAAAACGTCTAAGAAAGCCTATGAGCTTGGCATTCCTGCAATAATGCTGTTTGGATTACCGGACAAGAAAGATCCCCTTGCAACCGGCGCTTATGACAAAGACGGTATCGTTCAAAAAGCGACACGCGCTTTAAAAGACAAGATACCGGATCTTGCCGTCATCACCGATGTCTGTCTGTGCCAGTACACCGACCATGGCCATTGCGGTGTTGTGGACGGCCATATCATTGATAACGACGCTTCTTTGGACCTTCTGGCCAGAACCGCCCTTTCACATGCCCGGGCCGGCGCAGACATGGTCGCACCTTCTGACATGATGGACGGCCGTGTGGCTGAAATTCGTAATATTCTGGATGAAAACGATTTCAGCAACGTTCCAATACTTTCATATGCCGCAAAGTATTGCAGTGCATTTTACGGCCCCTTCCGCGATGCCGCACACTCCGCGCCGAAGTTTGGAGATCGTCGAACGTATCAGATGGATCCTGCCAACGCAATTGAGGCTATCCGGGAAGTGACCATGGACATCGAAGAAGGCGCTGATATCATCATGGTAAAGCCTGCCCTTCCCTATCTCGACATTATCTCCCGCATTCGGGAAGAAATCGATCTTCCCATCGCCGCATACAATGTCAGCGGTGAGTATGCCATGATAAAGGCGGCCGAAAAAATGGGATGGATAGACGGCAAAAAAGTCATGATGGAAACCCTAATCGCCATTAAGCGGGCTGGAGCCGACATGATCTTGACGTATTTTGCCCTTGAAGCAGCAGAAGCATTAAGGGATTAGCCTAAACTGTCCAGGCCGGGAATTTTTTTAAGATAAAATCATAACGATCACAACATCATCATGAAAGACACTACAAAACCGCATCCCCATGGTGAAAATAAGGGCCAATCCTTACGACTGGTGGCTTGGGAAACCACCCGCAATTGTAACCTTGCCTGCATGCACTGCCGCGCATCGGCGACACAGGGTTCTTTCAGCGGAGAACTCGACACGGATGCATCTTTTCGCCTGTTTGATCAAATCGCACAAGTCGGAAAGCCCATCATCATCCTGACAGGCGGGGAGCCGCTTTTACGAACCGATATCTTTGATATTGCAAAATACGGCACAGACAAAGGGCTCAGGATGGTCATGGCGCCCAACGGCACCCTGATTACCGAAAACTTCGCCAAACAAATGGCAGATTCCGGAATTCAAAGAATAAGTATCAGCCTTGACGGCGCCACCCGTGAGAACCATGACAGATTCAGGGGTGTGGATGGCGCCTTTGAAGGTGCGCTACGAGGGATACGGCTGGCAAAAGACGCCGGTATAGAATTCCAGATAAATACAACCATCACCAAGACAAATCTTCATGAAATCCCAAAAATTCAGGATCTCACCGTAAAACTGGGTGCGGTCGCCCACCACATCTTTCTCCTTGTTCCAACAGGCCGGGGCAAGTATATTGTAGATCAGGAAATAACCGCATCAGAATATGAACGCACATTGAACTGGTTCTATGACCAGAAAGAGAAGACCCCTTTGCAGCTTAAAGCCACATGTGCTCCCCATTATTACCGAATCCTTCGTCAAAGAGCAAAGCAGGAAGGAAAATCGGTCACCTTCAAAACCCACGGGATGGATGCCATGACCCGCGGATGTCTGGGAGGCACGGGATTTTGTTTCATCTCGCACCGGGGGATTGTTCAGCCATGCGGATTCCTTGATGTGGATTGCGGGGATATTACCCAAGCATCTTTTGCAGATATCTGGAACCGTTCAGACATCTTTTTGTCTTTACGCAATTTTGATGAACTAAAGGGGAAATGTGGCGCTTGTGAATTCAAAAAGGTGTGTGGCGGCTGCAGAGCGAGGGCCTATGAAGCGACCGGCGATTTTCTGGCTGAAGAACCCCTGTGCAGTTATCAACCTCGTCTTTTTAGAAAATAGATAACCGCAAATGGACGCAAATGAACAAAAATATTATTATATTAATTCGTGTTTATTCGTGTTCATCCGTGGTCTCCCTTATCCCTGGTCGCCTCTGGCACCGCCGAAGGCGGGTAAACCTCTTTCCTATTTCTGGCATAAAGGACCATGGTTTCAATGTTAGATCAAATTCAATTCATCACATGCAACACCTGATATCCGTCTTTTTCCAGGGCTTGTCTGATAACTTCTGTATTGCAAGGCAGAAGCCGGAAGTAATACTCTCTTTTGCTGGCTTTCTGAGCTGTCATCCCTACATTGACAATGTCTCCGCCATTATCGTTGATAATCTGCAAGACATTTCTAAAGGAACCCGGTTTATCTCCTACAACCAAATCAATGCGTGAACTCGCGGTGAGAAACCCCATCATATCGATAAACGTCCTCAGGATATCCGTTGCCGTAATGATGCCAACCAGTTTATGGTTTTTCACCACCGGCATTCCACCGATTTTATGCTTGTATATCAGCTGAGCCGCATCTTCTATATCGTCATCCGGCCCCACGACGATGGGATTTTTTATAATCAAATCCTCGAGTGAAACATCACCCAGCATGGAAGGAATAAGGCCCTGCTTTAAATCCGCAAGGGTAATAAAACCTTTCAGTTGATTATCTTTCGAAACAACAGGAAGATGCCGGATGGAGTTAATCTTCATCAACTCGATGGCTTCTTGTATCGAGGCGCTTTCCGTTATGGTAATCGGATCGGAAACCATTAACGTCCTTATTTTCATGATATCTTCCTTTGTTCGAAATTAAAAATTAACCCAGTGCATTCAAAACCAGTGTGATCGGCCGATCTTCTTCACTTTCCCCGGCAAACCTTATGGGACCCGGGTGCCGGTAGTTGTCGTCACCTGGAACTGCCGCAAGCCATTTTTCTCTAAATGCCTTTACTATTCTAAAAGAAGCTGAATTGACATCAACTATACTTTTTTCCAAAACAAGCGCAAGCTTCCCCTTTCTTTCTTCAAGATGCATCAACGGCGCGATGGGAATTCCAATGGGTTCCCATTTTGTAAAATCCTTCTCCAAATTCCTTATGGCCGCCATCTGACCTGTAGAACCATTGGCGATCAGGCTGAAAACCGTTAATCCCAGGTTATAGGTATAGTTACAGTCAAATCGAGTTGGATTGTTACCTCTGCCGTCATACCCATAAAAATGAATCTGCGTTTTGAATTTTGGTACGGATTTCTGATAAATCTTTTCAACAGGCTCAGGAATCTCTTCAGCTTCTGCAATTGCCTGTTCCTTTTCAAGGGCTTGCTTAAGGGTTTTTACCGATATTATTGAAGGTTTAATCAGTAAATACTCGGCATCATCATAATTCTTGAAAATAATGGGACCAAAGAAATCCGGGTCGAGCCCTCCTATTTCGAGGACCTTCCGGTAATAGGATTTTTCTATTCCAATTTTATACGACCCGTTCTCTTTTAAAATATTCAGGTAGTCATTCACCAGTCCCATGAGCACCTGCTCGGTCTTAACCTGGGAAAATTGAAAATTGCCGTGACTGTCTCTTTCCATGAGAAGACCTTCCTGGAAGAAATCCGGAATATCATTAAACAAATCATCGTCCCGTGTGCTCCAGACAGATAAATATTGATCTTCCCTTGAACGTCTGGCCAGTCTCCGCAAATATTCCAACTTATCCTCAAGTACTGGGAAATCCGTATGGAAATCCGTATCATGGGTATCGTTATATTCAGCAATAATGGTGTTTAGCTTTATGATAAAAACCTGTATTTCATTGATAAACTCCAGTATCCCCTCGGGAATAACAACCACACCGTAGTTTTTCCCAACCATAGCCCTTCTGACAATGCCGTCACAAATCACTCGAGACAGATGCCTCAGGGTCATCCCATAAGCATTATAATCGATATCATTCTTTTTTGCCGCTTCTTTGATTCTCTTTTCATCGATGTAATCACAAAGTTCTTCACCAATAAGGGTCATATTGGCATGGGTCTGCAGGGCAACTTCAAGTGCCAGATGGCTGGCGACTCTTCCCATCACCTTACAGATGTGCCAGTATTTAACATCTGAACTGCTGTCCGTGCACAGATTGCTGATAGAGTTTGAAAATGCCCTTGCGGCGGTGTGAAAACCGAATGACATGGCGCATAAAATATGACCATCTGTATCTCTGACCTGTATATCGCCATCAATGGTTTTGGGAACGCCGATGACCTGGACACCGTCTTCGATCATTTCCTGGGCCAGAAATGCTGCATTGGTATTTGAATCATCCCCCCCTACGATGACTAGGGCATCCAACCCAAGCCTTTTGCAGGTTTCCTTGGACAGGGCCATCTTCTCTTTGGTGTCTATTTTCGTTCGTCCGGTTTTTATCATGGTAAAGCCGCCAAGGTTTCTGTACGCATCAACAAGGCTGCCGGTTATTTCAATGGCTTCATTTTCGACAATTCCATCCGGGCCGAGCAAAAAACCATAAATTTTGGTTTTCGGATTTGCCTTTTTCGCAGCCTCGTATAATCCTGCGATCACATTATGTCCACCAGGGGCCGGACCCCCTGAAAATACAATACCGATATGTCGTTTTTTGCAGTATCTATCTTTAAAAGATTCTTCAGGTGAATCAAGGCCCACAAGGGTCTGAACATTATTATGTATGATGTGCGGCAAAAGTTTCTTTGCTTCCTTGTCAATGTTGAAGTTAAAACGATCATCATCCTTCAACAGAGTGTAAGGGCTTTTAAATACTTTGCATTCGGGGGGGACATATTTCCTTCTCTCAATCAACTCCTGGTTAATATTGTGGGTCACTATCTGAACCTCAGGATTTTTTAGCAAAACTTCAATATTGTTCGGATCTTTATCTTTCATCTTACCGCTCCATTGAGTGCAATCATTTTCGCTCCGCATGCCATCACAATGGCAATGCTGCTTTTCGTTATTTACCAATACTATCTGTTCTCCAATGTTTGTGTCAAGATTATTCAGATGATATCAAACCAGCTCACGTCCGAAAGCGCTTTTTAAAATATCTTGTTTTCTCCAGGCCTGCTTGTTACTAAATGATCATTAACTCGGCAAAGGAGACCCGTATTTTTTGAACCGGCTGAACAATTTTTTAAATCAGATTAAGAATGACGGACGCTATGAGGCGGTATGATTGATGTTAAAAATATTTCCAAAACCTTTATAAGCCATTCAACCGAGGTTAAAGCCCTGGTTAATGTAACAGCTTGAATCGATCCAGGAGAAGTCGTTGTTGTTCTGGGGCCGTCAGGATCCGGCAAAAGTACGTTCATCAGATGTCTTAATTATTTGAATGTTGCTGATGAAGGAAGCATTATTATTGACGGCAACGATATCCTTAATCCCAAGACCGACATTAACAAAGTGCGTGCTGAGGTCGGCACACCCGAGCATTTCTTTAAAAATCCCACCCATGAAAGGACCAAGCTCTTTTTAAGCCAAATTCTATAAATAAGTTGCTCAAGTTTCGCACCTCACTATTGCTAAAAAGCCTTCAACCCTTTGAACTCTGGTTTGTATGTGCTATTTTATATCTTGTCTTAACCTTTTCGCTTTCCATGTTTGTGCAGTATCTGGAAAGAAGAACAGAGATCACCTGATTACTTCAACCTTCCCACCAGATACCCGTCCATAAACAGATGTATCATATGATGTAAGACGCACACAACAAGGGCGAGTCCGTATTGTGGAAAAAGAGAAACTTGCAGAATTATTGAAAGGGGCAGGGTTTTTTGTCCGCCCATGAAAATAACGCTTTCCCGCCGTCCCTTGCCAAGCTTTAAAATTCCGGTAAAAATACCGGCTGCAGCCAATAGTATCCCGTGGAAGCTAAAAACCAACAAAAAAACGATCCCCACCGATGCGCCGCTGTTTAGAATCGCATCCCTTGCCTGGGACATGGCCATCCAGACAATGGCCAGCACCAAAAACTGGTTCAGCACTTGTAATCCATGGACAAATCGATCCACAAACGATTCAGCAAAAATTTTTATGGCCAAACCTATACAAAGCGGTAAAAGAACATAAAACCCGAGTTTGATCATGATGGCAAGCTTGTCAATGACTACAACCGTTGATCCTCCCACCAGTTTTAACAATAAAGAAAGTACCACCGGTATGGTAAAAACGGCAAGCCCATTGGCCAGTATGGTGATGACCAACGACTGTGCCATATTTCCGCCGGCAGCGCCTGTCATTACAACGCCGCTGCTCAATGTTGTGGGCATAACGGCAACAAGAAAAATTCCTATGACAACCCCTGTATCTAGTGGAATAGCGCCAAACAGCGCACCGATAACAGGTGCAACCAAAAAAATGACGACCAGAGCGGCAATGATGCCCTTTATATCCATCACACCCGATCTTATCTGCCGGGCATTCAATATCAAACCGGAAAAAAAGAATATCAGGACAATCACGGCATCCGGCCCCCGGTGCATTTTCAACCATCTCCCAATGCTCGAAACCGTCTCACTGGCATCTGCCACCGTCACAACAAAAACAAGAAGAAGACCGATGAGAAACCAGTATTTTTTAATTAAATCAGACAAAACAGAACACTCCAGAACTATCGTGGATCTGAGTTTCGGATACTATAAACCATCTCATAGTTTTGTTTGTACCCTTAACAGGTTGAGCGTATCAACTCAAGTTATGTGCCCAAAATTAAATAACTCAAGTTTCGCACCCTTCATTTTCAGCAACGCCAATACAGCGCAGCAGGCCGGGAAATATTTTTAGGGTCAACCGATAAGTGTTGCTGAATTTATTATAACTCCTTATAGTTTGGGATGTTAGCGCTGCTAAACCGTGAACCTTGAACCCTGAACCGTTTAACCTGAGTGATATTTTAACATAGGAGTCACTTTGTGTTTTGGTGCCGTACGATCATGCGCCAATGAAATATTTTGCCTTAAAAAATTTTCCCGGCCTGCTGCTCCAAAGGCTTTTTAGTAATGTTTGGGTTCGAGACTTAAGGTATTAATTCCATAAAGAAAATTTTTCTGTTGCAAATCTTTTTTGTTTAACATAAAAATGCAGATCAAAAAAACACAGATAGAAATCTCGATTCCACCACATATTGTATTCAGATAATTAAAATTATACCTCCCATTGTGTTTTTCCCTTTACAAACAGATAAATCCTTGATATTTAACTTAAGATTAAACTTAATAAAAGAAATGGGATAGGCAGAAAATGATAACAGGAGAGTTAATTGCATGAAACTAAAAAAACTGGAAATAAACGGATTTAAATCCTTTGTTGAAAAAGCCAGTATTCAATTTCCTCCAGGTATTTCTGCAGTTGTGGGCCCCAATGGCTGTGGCAAAAGCAATATTATCGATGCAATAAAATGGGTTATGGGGGAGCAAAGTGCCAAACAGCTCCGCGGTAAATCCATGGAAGACATCATTTTTTCGGGCTCGAACGGGAAAGCGGCATTGAATATGGCCGAGGTTTCACTCACCCTTGCCAACGACAACGGCACGGCGCCCGAAGAACTTAAAGACTTTACCGAGATCATGTTGACCCGACGGCTTTACCGTTCCGGTGAAAGCGGCTATTTTATTAACAAGCAGCCCTGTCGGCTAAAGGACGTACATAATATTTTTCTGGGTAGCGGTTTGGGCACGAAATCCTATGCCGTCATTCAGCAAGGAAGCATCGGCGCAATTACGGATGCCGGACCTGAAGAAAGAAGGATTCTCATCGAGGAGGCTGCAGGAGTTACGAGATATAAGTCACGCAAAAAAGAAGCGCTGGGTAAAGTCAGAGCCACGAACGAGAATATCATTCGCATCAGTGACATTATCACGGAAATAAAACGACAGATGGCGGGTCTTAAACGCCAGGCAAGAAAGGCTGAACGTTATAAAAAATATCAACAACGAATCAGAAAACTGGATATCTGTCTTGCACTCCATCATTATGATGAATACACACATCAAATAGATGAAGCCGATGCGCTGTTAAAAGATCTAAACAATACAGACATTGAACATTCAACCCGGTTGACAAAGCTGGATGCCGCGCTCGAAAAAATCAAGTTCGATCGCGCAGCAAAAAATCAGGAAATTTCAGATCAAAAATCCTGCATATTTGAAACACAGCGAAATATAGACCGGATGGAAAATGACAAGGCCCACCTTTTTAAAGATGTTGAAAGGCTTACATACGAATTTGTTGAACTCGAATCCGCCCGTAAAAACCTTGAAGAAAAAAACAGAGATTTAACGGCAGAGGTTCAAGGGGGTGAAAACCAGAACATAAGTATTCAAGCTGAGATAAAATCCGTAAGATCGACCCTCGACAAAGAGCAATCAGCTTCGCAAAATATAAAAGATGAACTCTCTTCGCTAAATCAAGAGATTGAAACCTGTAAAGCAAACTTGATGGACCTTGTCGCCCGGGAAGCTCAATATAAAAACATCTATCAAAACGCCACGAATAGCAAGGAAAGCCTGAAAAGACGACTCAAAAGGATAGATGAGGAAGAACTTACAACACGCCGAAAGGTTTCCGAACTAAAGGACAAAAACAACAGCGCCGAAGAACATCTGAGTTCATACAAAACAGAAATTGATGATCTGAGAAATCGCATCGACATCATCCAAAAACAACTCCAGGAAAAAAATACAGCCCTGGGAGAACAGGTCAAGCTGACTCAAACCCTCGAGCTTGAACGAAACAAAGACAGATCATCTTATACCCAACTAAAGAAAATGGAAGGCAACTTCGAGTGGTACAAAGATGGCGTCCGGGCGCTAATGAAAAAAAGTCAGGCTGTCAAAAAAGAGGTGTCACCCGGCAGTCCACAAAAAGAGGTTGATGACGGTATTTTGGGGCTTATGGCGGATATCCTTGAACCGGAACCCGCCTATGGGACTGCGGTGGAGGCCGTCCTTGGGGAATCCTTGCAATACATCCTTGTTGAAAATCAAGAGACTGCTGTGGGCTCCATCGATTATCTTCAGAAAACCGGCGCGGGACGCAGCGGTTTTATTCCGGTTACATCTGTCAAAAATATGAAATCGAGCCCAAATCATGAACCGGATCACCCAAAATATCTTTTAAACCATGTTGCCATAAAACCAGGATTTGAACAGATCGCAGAAGCGCTCTTAGGACATGTTGTCGTTACAACCGATATCAAAGAAGCCATAGACGTTTTCAACAGCAACGGCAAATTACAAACTGTTGTTTCCCAAAACGGTAACTTAATTTCTCATCAAGGTATTATGGTGGGCGGCAGTAAAGATAATTTGTCAGGTATCCTCGCAAAAAAACAGGAAATCAAAGATATTGAGATTAAAATCATTAAATTAGATCAAAAACTTCATTCGGATCGAGATCATCAAAAAGGACTGGAATCTGAAGTTAGAAATATTGAAAGCAACCTGCAAAAGCTCCTGGAATCGGAAAACAAGGCCAAACATAACGAAGTCGAGGCTGAAAAGGCGCTTTATAAAGCATCCGAAGATCTTAAAAACGCCCTGAGGCATCTTGAAATTGTTCGACTGGAACAGGAGCAGCTTTTGGGCGAAGAATCTGATGTTGACGAAGAAGTCGCCAAATACAACAAGGCCGTCTCTGAAATTGAAAATCAGGTCAAAAATGCTCAGGATCTCGTTTCCGAAAGGCTGGAACAAATCAGCATTGTTTCGTCTGATATGGAAGCGTTCAATCAGAAAATCATCGATTTCAGGCTTGAACTCACCGCTTTAAATGCCAAACTGGAAAACAGCAATAACACGTTAAAACGTCTGAAAGAATTCCAAAACGATGGAATTCAAAGAATCGAACAAATTTCAAAAGAGCTTATTCAAAAAAAACAAAGAAAGCACCATTTAGAAGAAAAAACACAAAAATTTGAACAGACGCTTTCCGGCATGTATGATGAAATGAAGCTTCTTGAGAAAGCACTTGAAAATAATGAGACAGATTACAATGCAATTGATGCAAAGCTGAAAGAAAGCGACAGTACCTTATCAGAGATCCAAAACGATCGAGAAAAAATTCTTCAAAAAATACGAATGGTTGAGCTTGATCAGTCACAACGGCTGATTAAACGTGAAAATATTACCAACCGACTGGAAGAAAGCTATCATCAACCGATTCCGGTTCTCAAGTTAGAATTTGAAGACCCTGCAATCGGCAATGATTTACATGTAGATGAAATAGAAGATGAACTCACACGAACCAAAAATAAAATAGCACAATTTGATGATGTTAATCTGGGTGCCATAAAGGAATATGAACAGCTCAAAGAGCGATTTGATTTTCTCACTGAACAGCGTGAGGATCTTGTAAAAGCAGTTGGTGATCTTCACAAGGTGATTAACAAGATAAACAAAATCAGCCAGGAGCGATTTCTTAAGGCTTTCGACGAGGTCAACAGTAAATTGAAAGAAGTGTTCCCCCGTCTTTTCGAAGGCGGTTCCGCCAGACTTATCCTTACAGAACCTGACGACCCCCTTGAAACCGGTATAGAGTTTATGATACACCCGCCCGGGAAAAAGCTGACAAGAATGAGCCTTCTTTCCGGCGGAGAAAAAGCACTCTCCGCCATCGCTTTGATCTTCTCGATTTTTTTAATTAAGCCGGCAACTTTTTGTCTCATGGATGAAATTGATGCGTCCCTCGATGAGATCAATGTCTTTCGTTTTAATGATTTGTTGCAAATCATCGGGGAAAAATCCCAGATAATCATGATAACACACAATAAAAGATCAATGGAATTTGCAGATACCCTTTTCGGTATAACCATGGAAAAAAAGGGGGTTTCCAAAATCGTATCAGTTAACTTAAACCCCGAAGAAAATGATAAGAAAATGGGAAACGAGGAAAAAATACCAGACCTAAAGTTAGAGGCTTCGCCTCAATTGGAATGATGGAATGCCGGAATAATGGAATAATGGGTACAGAGATAATGCAATGTTGGTAAATGATAAAATTTGTGGCTACGATAAAACTAAAAATGGACAATATCCTTTTAAAAATCAACCTTCCAGTCTTCCACTATTCCATAATTCCATATTCGAGGAAAGCGTTCAAGCCTCATAAAATGTCCTATACTTTCATTAAGTTTTAGAAATTCCGTAATTTTATGGCACTCAACTGGTTCAAAAAAAAGAAACACAAGCAAGAAGAAAAAATGCCTTCTGATCAGAAAATCGACGAAGCTTCGGAAGCATTTGAAACTGAAGATGTTGCCGATACCCTACCTCCCGGAAACAATGATGACGGTGAACACCAAAAATTAGAAAACGAAACACGCCCTCCTCCTCACACCAATGACCAGGAGACTGATCAGGCTACTTCTAAAAAACCATCAGGATTTTTTAAACGTTTAAAAGGCGGTCTCTCCAAAACCCGCAAACTCCTTTCAACCGATATCAATGAGCTCTTTGCCGGCAATAGAAAAATTGATGATGAATTACTGGAGGAACTTGAAGAACTTCTAATCACTTCTGACATTGGGGTCCAGACAACCATGGACCTTATCCAGAGCATCTCCATAAAACCTTCAGAAATATCGGGGCCCGATCAACTCAAAAATATACTTCGAGAGAAAATTCAGGAATTGTTGAACGCAACAACGAAGCCCTCTCAAGAAATTGTGGCCAAACCCCATGTCATCATGGTCATCGGTGTCAATGGTGTTGGTAAGACAACCACCATCGGAAAATTGGCCGCGAGATTTTCTTCTTCGGGAAAGAAGGTGATCATCGTTGCCGCCGATACTTTCAGGGCTGCAGCAATAGAACAGCTGATGATATGGGCCGATAGGGCCGGTGCAGACATCATAAAGCACAAAGAAATGTCAGATCCCGCGGCGGTTGCATATGACGGCATTCAAGCTGCTGTTGCCAGAAATGCGGATATTGTTCTTGTGGATACCGCAGGAAGACTTCATACCAGGAAAAATCTAATGGAGGAACTCAAAAAAATAAAGCGCACCATTTCAAAAAAGCTTCCCGGAGCACCCCACGAAATACTTCTGATTCTCGATGCAACAACCGGTCAAAACGCTTTGTCCCAAGCCGAATTATTCAATGATGCCCTCGATGTCACAGGAATCGCCCTGACTAAACTTGATGGAACAGCCAAAGGCGGGATTGTTGTCAGTATCTGCAATGCTCTTGAAATTCCTTTAAACTATATTGGGGTGGGCGAAAAAATAGAAGATCTCCAGGAATTTGATCCGATTGAATTTGTGAACGCTCTTTTTTAAACCCAATATCAAATCATGTAACGATTTTTAGTACTCCAGCAGATTGTAGTTGCTAAAATTTGATCTTACAATTATCGAAATAGGTTTACATAATACTGGATATGAATATCCATTGCTAATCTGCAATTTGCTCCTTTCTCGGATATCATCATAAAAATAAAGAATATTTAAACCATACAAACCCGATGATTGATAGCAAATATACAATCAAGGCCAAGCCGGATCTGTCAGACATATCAAAGGTTTTGGAGGTGGATGATATCCTGAGGATGTGGGAGGATATCTTGAACGATCAGTTTCTGAGATTATTTTCTTACCCGCGTCACTCCTTTTCAAATGGTGATCATAAATGAATTATAGATCTTTGAAAACTTTTTTGGCGTCTTTTTCGAAGGAAAGATATGGCCAATCTTTTATATATTTGAGGTAAGTTAGCAAAGTTTTAATGTCGCTAATTTCAATCCGTTTGGACTTGTACATGATTTTTAAAAGATCCAAAAGGCTCCACACTTCGATCCCAAAGGTTATGCCAAGTTCTCTCATTTGAGAATCATCGGTGACCACCGGAATCTCTAAAGCATCACCATAGGCCAGTGCTTGAACATCAATCCGTGATGCACCAAGACCTTCACTGATATTATGAGGCCATAGATAAGAGAAAATTAAGTTTATCTGTTCTCTTTGAAACCGAGTGACCCGGATACGATGCTTTCTGTTTTCTATGTATTCCGATTGGTTCACCCATCC
Organism: uncultured Nitrospinaceae bacterium; assembly: GCA_964195835.1. Classification (GTDB taxonomy): domain Bacteria; phylum Desulfobacterota; class Desulfobacteria; order Desulfobacterales; family UBA11574; genus UBA11574. The sequence goes on from CAXMTB010000017.1 coordinate 28,862, forward strand.
GAATTTATTGGCAAGGCGTGGGTTTTTATCAAATTCTTTCTGAAATTTGGGTATGAGGTAAAGTGCGTACCGCTCTGTACCAAAGGGTTCACGTAGTAACGGATGAAAACTGTTGGCGAGTCTGAGATAGGCGTTGCTGTCGAGCAGAATTCTTTTTATAGACATTTATTGAATTAATTCAGCATGAATCTCTTTGGCATCAAGAATAGAGCAATTCAGGATCGATTGAATGAATCCGCCTGATTTCTCATTTTCAGAAAGATATACCCTCAGTGCCTCAAAAAAAGGGCTGCCGAAAAGCTCTTTCGTTTTCTTTATATAATCTGCAGCACTGCAAGGCTTTCCATCAAATAGAATCTCGCTTACGTTTGGATAGTTTTTGTTGAAGTTTGTGGTCGTAGCGTAAATACCAGGTTCCAAGTTCAATTCCAACAATCCGAAAGCGGCTGCATAATCATTAATCGCCTTGTAGACAGTTATAGGAGAGATCGTAAGCGAGTCTGCCAGTCTGATTATCTCACGAATCTTCGATCGGGTTGAACGGAGGCTATTTAAGGACATGTAAGCCCTTTTGGCCTGCATCTCAGGAAAAAGAAGGGCTTGGGCAAATATATCGGCGAAATCTTCCGCACTATCCCCCGTTAGCGATGGTGATAGAACATGCCCCAATTCATGAGCCATCCAGAATTTGAAATCGTGGAGATTGCTGTCCAGGTTGAGAAAAATCCAGGTGGTTTGTGAGGTCGGCAAGAAGATATGAAGGGCGTTCTCATGATGCCCCCGTCGCCCATGAAATACCGGAATCAGAACGACGTCAAAATTATTCAGTTTGCCGATCATTTGTTCGAATGCTATTGGTTCGCCGTCTTTCACTTTAATTTCTGATCTTATGCGCTGGGCTGCTTTCTGGATATAGTTGTAATCCAGTTTGGGCGCTTTTAGAGAAGGTGGCAGAAACAGGCCTTCAAAGGGAAGATAGGGCGCCAGCACGTCAAGCAACTGACCAATTTCTTTAGCATTTTCGATATGCAAATCAGTGGTTTTGCGACGGCCTTTTTTTCGAAAAGCTACAATAGGCTCAGATGCGGTAACCGATTTTATAACAAGGCCCTGAAACGGTAACCCGAGTTCCAAACCAAGCTTCAGAAGCTTATCCGGACGCGGAAACTTCCGACCCTTGAACCAGGCAGATACGATGGTTCTAGAAACTCCAAGGCTTTGGGCAAGCCCTGCTTGATTTAAGCCCTTGTTATCCATGGATTGGCTGATATTTTGTATATTCAGTTTTTTCTCCATGAAAATAGGATAAACAGTTTGTCAACTTTTGTCAACCCAAAAATGGCCGTCCCCTAAAATACATCATCCAGGATACGATCCTAAGCCGCATCTATTTTCAAAATCCATAACCATCAATCGCGACTTGAATAAAAGGAACAACAGGTAAATAATGATTTTTTTCAAAGGTCAAAAGGCCGCCGAACAAGTAGAGCGCCTCCTTGACTACCTAATAAATGATCCTCTGGGCATGCGCTACGCAGGTTTTTCATGCTTTTCAATGTACAAAACCAATACCTGGTACAGCAGTTTAATCAGACAATCATACCGATACTTTTCAGGTTGTTACGGGCATCGTTAAGGACGTATGATCCATGGATGTCAGACTTATCGCAGGTTTTTGAGATGGATGATATTTTCATATTTTGGATGGTTATATGAATATTCATCATTCCGACTAAATTAAATGGGGAACTAATAAAGGCAAGGCATCGTGAATTTAAAATCAGCTTGGATCGGAACAAAATTATACAATATATAGTGTCTATGAAATGACCAGGTTTTCATTAAAATATTGAAACCGAGTGATAGATAGGTTATTAGTATCACATCGGTTTGGAATCATTGGATATCTGGTTTTCTTGCAAGGTATCACCAGAGTTCGAGTTCAAATTTAAGCAGAAATTTCTATTAAACTTTCTGGTCATAATAACTTTTTCAAAACCCGCCTTGTTCTCTGGTGATTTTTTTTATAAGAGTGGGAAAACTGAGGTTATAATTTGGATTTTCAATCTTCACTTTTCGGAAATGCACGATGTGGGCAATCAGCAGGGTTACAACCAATAAATATGCTTATACTCCGCAGGGCATTTTTGAATTAAAATATTTTTTTAACAGTTCCATTAATCGGGTATATGGCGAGGCAATAGCATCTGCCAGCGTTAAAGAAAAAATCAAGAAGATCATAGAAAGTGAAAACCCGCAAAAACCATACATCGATGATAAAATCTCAAAAATTCTAAAGGCTGAAAATATCAATATTGCTCGAAGAACCGTTGCCAAGTATAGGGAGACCTTGGAATACTGTCATCCGGCAGACGCAGGCAATTTTAGACACTTTTTAAGAGTTTCATAAGTTTTCAACCTCCCATGAAGTATACTGACACCGATGTTTTTCAGGATGGAAAAACCAATAGTCGCTTGTTATTGGGCATTATTTCTTTATCCCCCGGTCTCCTTTGTCGGAAACTCTATCCCGGGTCTCATGGCACGAATGAGATCATCCAGCTTTTTGCCGGTGATGGTCTCTTTTTCCAGCAAAAGCTCTGCCAGTTTGTGCAGAATATCTATATTTTCATTTAGAATTTTCCTGGCACGGTTGTAGTTTCGGTCGATCAAGTTGTCCATTTCTTCATCAATTTTTCGCGCGGTTTCCTCGGAGTAATCCCGGTGCTGCGCAATTTCCCGACCGAGAAAAATATGTTCTTTATCTTGTGAATAAGAAAGAGGGCCGAGCTCATCACTCATGCCCCATGCACACACCATTTTGCGGGCCAGATCGGTTGCCTGTTTGATATCGTCGGTTGCACCTGTACTGATGCGGCCGAAAACCAGCTCCTCGGCCACTCGCCCGCCAAAGGCTACCGACAATTCACTTTCCAGCTGGGATTTATATTTGAAATCACTTTCTTCCGGTAAAAACCAGGTCATACCGATCGCACGACCCCTGGGAATAATTGTTCTCTTGTTAACCGCATCTGTGTCGGGCAAGAACCGGGCCACGAGGGCGTGACCGCTTTCATGATATGCTGTTGTTCTGCGGTCCTCTTCCTTTATGACTTTCGATTTGCGTTCCAGGCCCATGACGACTTTGTCCTTGGCATCTTCAAAGTCCTGGATATCAACCTTT
>CAXMTB010000018.1:0-31976 GCA_964195835.1 uncultured Nitrospinaceae bacterium
GGACAAAATCAAAAAATATAAGAATAGATAAAAAGCAGTTATACCAACTACAACAATTTCAATGTTGAGATCATCAGTGATATTTTTCCCGTAAGGTGAGAAATGCGGTATTGTATAATACCAAATGAGGTAAACTACTAAGCTGAATATGTATCCTCCAGCAACTAATAAAAATAAAGGCATCTTTGATTTCATAACCGTATTATGTGCTTCTATTTAAAGAGTGCTATAATTATGAGTCTCAATCTAAATTTTACGAAAAGTGAAAGTTTATAACCGAAATCAAACTTGTGATTTCTTGCCAAAACCACAGGTTCAAGCACCTCAATTTCCAGTACATATATCCTATTTCTTACAAAATTGCAAAAAAAGGCAAACCCTCGAAAAAGGTTTGCCCTTATTGGAAAACGATATCACAGGTTCTGAACCCACTGTTAAAATGTTGGATACATTGCAGTTATCGGTAATTTTTGTGTGGCCATCCACCGATAGACTACACTAATAAACCATCGCGATAATCCGGCAGCATCCAAGCCACATTCTCGTGGCTAAAAAACGGTGTTAACAAAACTCTAATTGATTCCATTTTTTTTGCATCCAGAGCTTTAAAATCTTTTAACAGAGCGATATTTTGCTTTAAGACATCCATGCTATCGATTCCTAAAACTGCAACATGTGCTTGTTTCAGCGATAATGAATAGTTAATCAAATCCTTTGATGATAAACTTTTTATCGTTTCTCTGGGACGAATAACTTTCATTACCATAATCCCTAATCCTTTTTCAGAAGCAATAGGAACAGCATGTTTCTCAAAATTTTCGTGTCCAGTACTGAAATGATTTAAAGCGATTAGCATAGTATCGAAATCATAATCCCTTGCTAAGATGGCCATGGCTTCAGCTGAACTATGACCGGTGAATCCGATAAATTTAGCCACGCCTTGCTCTTTCAAGCCACGAACTACATCCAAGACTCCCCCTTTTTTTACCACTTCTTTTGCATCCTCAACCGATTTGATGGAGTGGATCTGTAAAATATCTACATAATCGGTTTGTAATCGCTTCAAGCTTTCTTCGATATGTCGTTTGGCTTCTTCAGCATTCCTTGCATGTACTTTGGTGGCTAGAAATACCTCTTTTCTTCTCTTTTTTAATATTTTACCCACTCTTTTTTCACTAATTACCTTATCATTTCCATAGTTATGAGCAGTATCCCAGTAATAGAGACCATGGTCTAGTGCATAGGTTAGAATTTCCAATCCTTTATCTTCATCATATACCGAACAGAAACGGCTACCCGTACCAATACCAATAAGGGGGACATGGATCCCTGTTTTGCCCAATGTTCTAGTTGGAACACCCTTGGGATCAAATTTTGGATAAGTTATCGGGGAGACAAATTTGCACCCGAAAGTAAGCGTTGTTGTAGTGGCTAAAACTCCTTTTAAGAACTTTCTTCGCGAAATACATTTGCAGGACATATTTTCAACCTATTTTTACATCCTTTTTGAATTAATTCTTATAGTGGGGAATGAAATTCATAGATTGTTTAGGTCACATTTATACATGCCAATAGCGCACAATCATCTAAATTACAGACAATGAAACATCCCGTATAATAGAACATATAAAAACCTGTGATATCTTGCCATAAGCACAAGTTCAAGCATCTCAATTTCAATTACATATATCTTATTTCTTACAGAAATGCAAAAAAGCAAACCCCCGAAAAAGGATTTGCCCCTATTCAAAAACGATATCACAAAAATTTGTCATACATAGTGAGACTGTCGAAAAAGTCCAAATTTGGCCATTTTACCAATTTCGAATGCAATAAAATCAATTGGTTGCGAACTTTAAAAACACAGATTTAGGGGTTTTCGACAGTCTCAGCAGTTATCTAAAGTGAGGTTACCCACTGATTAATTCATCATCGTCTAATTTAACATCCAACCAAGTCAGAGCGTCGTTGAAGTCTCTGAATATCGAAGTATCTCTATTCGATCCTTCACTAAGTGCACCATGTACCCGAGCTAGCGCAAATCCATAATCCGTAGGCGTAACAATTGCGCATTTTTCTCCAGAAAACAACTCCTTGACTGAAGCCTTTTTTTCAACAAAACGCTCTTGCTCATCCATGGAAAGGTCCAATTTTTTAATTTGTCTATAATCGACAAGTTTCTTCATCGGTGCTTTATATTTAGGGTCTTGGCACAGTTCATCAACGTGATTCATTAGTTCGGAAAAAGACACAGCGCCAATCCCTTTAATATATACTAATTTTTTACTCTCAACAATTTCGCATTTAAGCGGCATTTTTATTCACCATATTTATTTCTGATTTCTGGCACTCTTGCCAGTATATGGACCATGGCCGTCATTGTGATATCTAATCGGTTCAATGAAAAGACAAAACCCCACCTCTCGGTTACAGGTTGTTTTTATGGGCTTCTTCCTATAAAACTCTATTAAATTACAACAAAACAAAATGCAATAAAAAACCCCTGCCAGAATGAATAGCAGGGGCAATGCTCTTTGAAAATTAATTATTTAATAAGTGAGAACGTCAATTACATGAGTTGCCCTCATAACTGCCCTTGACAATCGTTTCGTTATTATTTGTCTCAAAATATGTAGTGCAATAAAGGATGCTGGTTTCTCCCCCGTATATTCTGTAATTAGTAATTGGGGTGGTCCATATTGGAGTGGTATAAATAGATTCCCGAGAGTAAACATATACTTTATTTCCATTCGGTGCCATGAATGATTGCTGAGGATATCCCCACTTATCCATAAGGTCATCTATATTGTGACCATTCCAATTTTTTATGATATCTGGATATCTATTGATTTGTGCGGATTGCCAGTTACAGCCTGCTGGAAGAAAACTTAAAATAATTAAGATACACACAATTTGTTTTGACATTTTTCCCTCTTTCACAAGGCTACCATTTACAAATTTACTCATGCAAAAAACATGCAAAATCAGATTGCTGCGACATGCTTCGATTTATATTATAATAAAATCAAATTGTTGTATCACTTGAAAGGTCTGATTGGCAGTGCTGATTCATACCAAAGCATCTGAAATTATGAGGTAAACTTCACAATGTTTATGAAAATTTTACATAATACTAACTCCACGGGATAGACGCGTACGGCTGAAAAGGGCGTCTTGAGCCCCTTAAATTCCCAAAAATGGAAAATTTCTAACCGAAATCAAACTTGTGTTTTCTTACCATGAACAATCCTGAAGCCAATGCCTACTAATTCCAGATATCATACAATACCCATCATCAAGTCAGGTAAGTCTCGATATTGATACTGGCTACATTCTGCCCTTTTTTCGTCTCTCTTTGTAAACAAGGTTTAATTTTTCTATTATGGCGTCAGTCACAAACTCATGGATAGTTATTTCTTGTTCAGTACAAAAGGTATTTATTCTTTTAATCAAGTCTTTCTGCAGCACGATGTTTATCGGCTTCGTTTTGGTTATCTCGGGTTGCGGTTTCTTTTCCATGTTGCCTCCACTTTGATTTCAGGAATCCGTCCCTAAAATGGTGAATTCAAGTTGCGATTGCACCACGAATAGCACTGTAAAAGACTTCATGTGGCGTCTGATAATTGAGAGATTTCCTTGGTCTATGATTTAATTTTTTCAATACTAATGCAAGATCTTTATTCGTTATATCTTTGAAGTTAGTCTCTTTCGGAAAATATTGTCTGATCAGACCGTTGGTGTTTTCATTTAAACCGTGCTGCCAAGCAGAATAGGGGTCGGCGAAATAACTAGAGAAACCTGTTTTTTCTCAAGCTGTTTGAAGTCGGCAAATTCCTTGGCATTACCTTTGGAACGCGCCTGAATGCCTTGGCAAGGGTCGTCGGAAATCTCAAGTTGAAGATAGGGATTTGTTGTGTTATTGGGCTGTTCGAGAATTAGGGATGAGTTATGCAGATGTAGCAAAACGTTTGGGATTGCAGATATGTTGAACGGAGGTTTTACTCTCCCAGACTTTTTCCCACCTGATTGATGATCTCTGCCGCTGTTGCCTTGTCCTTCAAAACGACTCTTTTCCTGGCATCAACTTTGATTTGCGTGGTTTTTGACGTTACTTCTTCTAAATTGATTACTATGTCAAGCTCCTTTGTAACTGCAGTTATGGTTCTGCCATCTTCTAGCTTGCTGTCATTAATAATCTTAATGTTCATTTTTTTCAAAGCAGCCATTGTAGCGTGGTGAACCCGATCCACAGGAAAACTGAAAGACCTGTAAGCTACATTGCCAAGGGTGTAGCTTATTCCGGCTCCTGCACCGGTAAGGGCAATAGCTGTACATCCTGATAGTAACGGAAGAAGAAACACAACCAAGAATTTCCTGAAGACAATCATCGGCTTACAATTCTCTTGGTACAGCTTGTTTTGCGTTAGCATAGCGTCCGGGAGGGTGAAGGCAAATCTTCACGAACCAGATTAATTCAAAGGAACCATGTCACTTTTTTAGGGTTACTGTGGTTGGTGTATCTCCTCTAAAAATGTGCTTTCATATTCTTGACAAAAGTAACAGGAACAACCTGCTCCCGATTGGTAAAACGATCATCACCTATCCAATTTTATGTGAAAGGTCAATAAAATAATATCTGAAAACTTGACTGGAAAGGGGCTGGCACAAACGATGTTGGGGAGTACAGGACAGTGGTCGACAGGAAGTGATAAATTGTCTTTGGAGGTGAATGACGGGGGATATCAGGGACATCTTATGTTCCTCTTGGTAGCTTTATTTTTACTCGCTCACCTTCGGGGCCAAACGGCATTAAGATACAGGCGAGAGTCTTTTCATATTAATTTTTAAAGAACCGCGAGCGCCTTGGGTGGCCAGTAATAATGATTTGCCTCAACCTCACGGCAAAATAGGCAATGGAAAATAGATAAGCCGGCAAGTAAAGCCACCATGCAAAAGGGTTGGGAATCCCTGTTCTTTCAATATCGCCGGGGATCTGAATAATATTCTTCCAATCCCAACAAAATGCCACGATCATGAGCAAACCACAGTTCAGTTCAACAACCATGTCGTACCACCGCCAGCGGATATCATATCCTTTTTCATCATAATAAACAATAAGAGAGCCTGCCACCACCATAGCAAGCGCAATCAATACCGGTGTAATTGCCGGGCCTACCCAGGGTAGCGGCACATAAAACAAAAGATCCCATGTCATAAGGTTTTCGGGCCAGCCCACCATGACATACAGCCAAATGTAGTAAAATATGTCCCATATTCCAAAGGCAATCATAAAAAAGCAAAACTTTTGAAATCTGTTCCTTCCGGCAAACCAACCCACTGCCACCAGCATGATTATTGTGGCAATTTCACGGACAAACTCGATTCGAACCAAAGGATCGATAACGTGTTTACCGTCCTCCCACTTGACTAACAGAGGAAAACTGAATTCTCCGTCAAAGTAAATTTCACGGAGATATACAACAACAGCGCTTTCAACCCATGCAAAGGCAATGGCAAAAACCACCACCCAAACCCAATTTCTAAAGGCGCTTTTAGGTTTTTTTTCGAATTTGGCATTGAAGTTGTTGTTTTTTATAATCACGGCTTATCGTTCGCTTGATTGGCATCCTTTTATGGAAACAGTCTATTGTAATTTTGATGCTCGATGTCTCACAAATGTTTGTCCACAAGTCATCCAAAATTATTGAATATTTCATAACATGTTATAGATATAAAAAGTACCGATCACTTACAAGTATCCGCACCATTTACAATAACAATGGATATACAAATATCATATTTTTCTGGTGTCAGGTCAAGTAAATCCTATTTTGAGCCACTGTCAAATCATCTTCGTCCACTGACAGATAATTGAAGCATTCTCTTGGCCCATAATTCAACGTTTTTATAGATGATGTAAGGACTCCTTTAGCAATCGTTCGACAATTTATCCCTTTCGGAAAGTCTTGTCTTTATTATGATCAGTGCCACCATCAAACACCACGACCTTTAATCCTTCCGTGTCATTACAGATTTTTCAAAACATGATGCACATAATTTTATTCAATATTATGACCATTTCACTGCATTGGTTGCATTGGTTGCATTGCTGATTTTAAAAATCAAGTTTTTGTTGGAAATTGCCGATGATATTTGAAAAGGAAAACGAATCGATGAATAAACGTAAAAACAAAGCAAATATACCTCATCCGCCAACTCATCAACTACCACTCAAGTTTGAAACAGAATTGCCGCCCCACGGTTTTGCAACCTGTTTTTCCTGTAAAATGATGAAGGACCTTCGCATTAAGAACTTCAATAACATCCCCGGCAATTGCCGTTCACCACAGCAGGAGGATGCCTGGTGTTCACTATTACACATAGTCTTCACCGTAGCTTATAAATAAAAGGATAATTGTATGACCACAGATTGTTTTTATGACACATAACAATCAACACACATGATGTTAATCGTTCTCATCACTAAATAAGGATTTTAGTAATGAACGACCGGGCTAAAAAACGGAACAGCATTGTAAGCCGTATCATAGATGGTTCTGTCACGATCGATTCTGTCAAAGACTTTAAAAATCTACTTAAGGCCTTTCCAGATGATCCATGGCTTCATCGATTTTTTGCCGACCTTTTGGAACGAGAAAAATCGTTTTATGCCGCCGCTGATGCATATGGAATAGCTGCCGAGCTGTTTATCGAAGCAGATATGATCATGCAGGCCATTGTTTCCAAAATCCTTGAATGGCAAATCCTTGGACTGTCTTATCAAGAGGGGCAATACTTCTATTCATCACTTCGTGAAACCAGATCTAAAAACACAGGGATGCAGCAATTTTTCATCAAAATGACATATTCTGAATTGATCGCTTTTATGAGCATGTTGGTTATCCGGTATTTTCCTGAAGGCAGTATGATGAAAAAATTCGGTGATGAAGAGAATAACCTCTATTTTGTTGTGTCCGGTACTGTAGAGAAAACGATCTACCATCGTTTGGAGAAAGCAGGAAAAGTCCAAAGGAAATCATCCAAAAACCTGATGGAAAACGATTTTTTTGGTAAAATTTATCCGTTTGAAAAAGAAAAAATATCTCACTCAACTGTCGAAACAATTACTCGTGTTGAATTTGCGAAAATTTCTAAACCAAGACTGATGAAGATTTGCAGAAAATATCCTAATGTTAAGCGTCTTATCCATGACCTGTATCGGGGCCGTTCGGAATCCGATGAAGAAAGGTTTTCATACTCAGTTCGTAAATCCGTCAGGCACCAGCTCCCAACCCAAGTAAATATTAAAATATTTAGTGATGAGCCGGATAAAGCCCCTTTGGACGTCAGTGGATTCACAGAAAACATTTCATTAGGTGGAGCCAGCGTTATTTTGGATGCGAATTATAAAACCGCTCATTTTGGCAGCCTGGTTGGAAAACAGGTTCATATTCAAATATATTTAGCCATCGCCTTTGTTAATCTCTCTATTTTAGGCACTGCTGTTTGGAGCAAGGAAATTTCTCTTGAAGGAAAAAAAAGCGCGATGTTGGGTATCCAATTTGAAGAGATGACCGATAAAGATCGCAGGTTGTTGCAGGGCTACCATTATGGATATGAGATTGAACAAGACCGGATTTGGAGCTTATGGGACTCGCTTATTGGGACCGATGCCGGAACATCCAGCCTGCCAGTGGCAGCGTAAAACAGGCCATCAGAACAAGCGGCCAGAGCTGGTGACAGATCATGCTCACGTCGGCGCCTTTCAGGAATATATCGCGCAGAGCAGCGATGATGTGGCGCAAGGGATTTAACAGGGTGCCGATCTGGAGCCAGTGGGGCATGTTTTCAATAGGAGTGGCGAACCCGGAAAGAATGACCGACGGCATCATGAATACAAAAGATCCGAGAAGGGCCTGCTGCATGGTCATGGAGAGAGACGACACCAGCAGCCCGACGCCCACAATGGTGATGATGAAACATCCCAGTGCCAGGATGAGGGCCCCGATGGTTCCGCGAAACGGCACATCGAACCAATAGACCGCTCCTGCCGCAAATAAAAGAGCGTCCATAAGTCCGAAGACCATGCCGGGCAGAGATTTCCCGATGAGAATTTCCGCTGTGTTGAACGGGGCGACCAAAAGCTGATCGAAGGTACCGAATTCACGCTCCCGCGCCACCGAAAGGCTGGTGAGAATCATGACCACCACCATGCTGATGAGGCCGCCCAGGGCCGATACAATGAACCATCTGCTTTGAAGGTTGGCGTTGAACCAGGCCCGGTCTACAAGCACCACTCCGGGGCCGTTCATGCTGACCACTCCTTTTCTGACAAGTTCCCGGTTATACTGTTCGACGATACTTCCGATATATCCTAATGCGATCAGGGCCACATTGGAATTGCGGCCGTCCACGATCACCTGGAGGGTCACCGGCCGGCCGATGTGAAGATTGCGGCCAAAGTCGGGACCGATGTGGATGACAAGCCGAACCTTTTCGCGGTTGATCACAAAGTCGATTTCTTTTTCGGCCAAGAGGGTCCTTGTCAGTTCAAAACTTTCTGACCCTGCAAGCCGGGACAGAAGCTGCCGGGATTCAGGCGTACGAGACTCGTCGAATACCGCGTAGCGCACGTTTTTAAGGTCATACGTCGCAGCATACCCGAATACGAAAAACTGGATCAGCGGTGGACCGATAATGACAAAACGGCTTTTAGGGTCTTTTAGGATCATAACGAATTCTTTATACATCAATGCGATGATGCGGCGTACGGTATCCATCAACCCTCCAAACGTTTGGTGATTTTGCGAAAAGCAAGGCTGGTGAATAAAACAGCCATAACCGCCAGGGCCAAGGCGTTGGGCAGCAGCACCGGCCAGACGTCGCCGGCCATGAAAAGGGTGTGGCTGATGGACACGAAATACCGCGCCGGAACCACATGGCTTATGATTTGAATGAAGCGCGGCGTGCTATCCAGGTCGAAAACAAGGCCCGATAGAAAGAATGCGGGCAGAAACCCCGCCACAATAGAAATCTGGGCGGCCACGAACTGAACCCGAATGGCCGCTGAAATCAACAGCCCAAAGCCCAGGGAGGCCAGCATAAAAAGAGAGCTTAATAAAAGGAGCGCAGTGATGGAGCCGCGAAACGGCACATGAAACAGCGTGGTGCCGACGACCACGGACAGGCCCATGCCCATCATGCCCAGGACGAAATAAGGAAGCACTTTGCCCAGCAACAGATCAACTCTGCGAATCGGCGTGACCAGAATGGCCTCCATGGTTCCCCGTTCCCATTCCCGGGCCACCACCAAGGCAGTCAAAAGGATTCCGATCAGGGTCATGATCAGGGTGATGAGACCCGGTACCAGAAAGTTACGGCTGACGGCCGCCTCATTGAACCATATCCGCTGGGAGACCATCACGGCAGGAACGGCCACCTGCTCGCCCCGGGCCTGACGCAGTGCAGTCCATTTCTGGAGCACCCCGCGCGCGTACCCCTGGATGAGCCGGGCCCGGTTGGCATCGATGCCGTTGACAATCACCTGAACCGGAGACAGGTTCCGGCTGAAAAGACGGGATGAAAAATCGCTTTGCAGATGAACAATACCGTCAACGCGCCGTTGATTAAGCAAATCCATTGCTTGGGCCATGGATGTCAAATGGCTGGTTTTGAAATAGGACGACTGATCGAATCTTGCCGCCAGATCGCGGGCCGCCGAACCGTTGTCTTTGAGCACAACAGCGATAGGCACGTTTTCGGCATCCAGCGACAGCCCGTATCCAAAGATAAAGAGCAACACCAGGGGTAAAACGATTGCCAGCGCAATGCTGCTGGGATCGCGCAGGATCTGGAGCACTTCCTTACGGAGAATTCCCCGCAGGCGCATAAAGAAAAGAGCGCGCGGCGTCATTTTCCCCCTCTGCTGCTTTCAATTCGATTCCGTTCGCCGGAGGGTGAGATGGTTCCCTCTGCAAGGGCGATAAACGCGTCTTCAATGGTCGGTTCCGGATTTTCTTTAGAACGGGCCAGTGCCCTGATTTCAGAAGGTGTACCCATAGCGAGGTTTTCCCCCTGGGACATGATCAACATACGGTCGCAGTATTCGGATTCTTCCATAAAATGCGTTGTGACCACCACGGTGACGCCCTGTTCGGCAAAACCGTTGATCCTGAGCCAGAACTCACGTCTGGCAAAAGGATCTACGCCCGATGTCGGCTCATCCAGAAAAAGAATGTCCGGCTCGTGCAAAAGCGACGCCGCCATGGCCAGACGCTGCTTGTAACCGCCCGGAAGCTGGCCGGCGGCCTTGTCGCGCCATTTGCCAAGTCCGAATTCCTCAAAAGCCCATTCCAGCCGAAGCCGAAGCCGATTCCCGCCAAGACCATAGGCCCTTCCGAAAAAGCTCAGATTTTCCTTTACGCTGAGCTGACCGTAGAGGGAAAACTGCTGGGCCATGTATCCCAAACGTGAGCGGGCTTTGGACGGCGAATGTCGTAAATCATATCCGGCCACGCTGATCTCGCCGGCGCTGGCGCTCAGCAATCCGCATAGCATCCTAAAGGTGGTGCTTTTCCCGGCGCCGTTGGGACCGAGCAGACCGAAAATTTCACCATGATGAACCTCGAAAGTGAGTCTTTTGACCGCCTCAAAATCACCGAAATATTTTTGAAGCGCCCTTGTTTGCACTACCGCTTCTTCATTCAGAACCGTCTTGTCGGAAGGCTCCTCTGTATTATTGATTTGAATGCGGCTTTCCCGGTGCGGGATCAGTGTCATAAAGGCATCTTCAAAGGTTGATGACGTGTTCTTGATGGTCGCCCGCCACTGTTTTGGCAAAGCATCGGCCACGGCTTGGGTGCCGAAAGCATCGGTCACCACGCGTACCCTTCCGGAACGGATAGTCGCATCCACAATATGCGCTCTGCCCACAAGGCGCGTGTGTATCCGACGGGGCTTGATGTCCGCCGGTGGATCCACAAGCGCAACCCTTTGTCCCACCCGCTCCTTAAATTCCCGGGGTGTTCCTTCGGCGAGCTTCTCACCTTCATGCAGCACCACCACGTGGTCGCAACGCTCCGCTTCGTCAAGATAGGCGGTTGAGAGCAACACCCCGATGCCATCCCTTTCTACGAGCTCGTAAACGATTTTCCACAATTCCCGACGCGAAATCGGATCAACACCCACGGTGGGCTCGTCCAGTAACAGCATCTTCGGTGACTTGATGAGGGAGCAGGCCAACCCCAGCTTCTGCTTCATTCCGCCGGAAAGCGCACCCGCCATGCGCCGGGTATAGGGTTCCAGGCCGGTCATCTGAAGCAGTCGGCGATAGCGATCCTTGCGCTGAGAAGAAGGCACTCCCTGAAGATCGGCATAGAGATCCATGTTTTCTTTCACGGTCAGATCCTGGTACAGGCCGAATTTCTGGGGCATATAACCGACGCGGCTTTGAATGTCGATGGTATCAACCACGCTGTCGAAACCCAGAACGGTAACACTGCCGGCCGTTGGCACGAGCAAGCCGGCAGCCGTGCGGATCAGGGTGGTTTTGCCGGCGCCGTCCGCCCCCACTAGCCCGGTTACCTGCCTGCGCCGGGCTTCCAGCGAAACACCCTTTAAAGCTTGAACCGCGGGCCCTTTTTTGGAAATAAATTCCTTTCTCAGCTTCCGGACCGCCAGCACCACTTCCGTTGCGGCCCCGGTCTGTATATGTGGCCCAGCAGCCATATCGCTTGCTATCCTTTGACCGGTTTGGCGGTTTCTTGAACAGGAACGCCGCCATCTTGGGATTTGCCGGATGAAGCGGTACGGTCAACGATCACCGTTATCGGCATTCCCAAACGAAGCAAATCTTTGAAATCATGAACAAAAACCCTCACCTCATACACCAGTTTTGTTCGCAGATCCTCGGTTTCCACGGTTTTTGGGGTAAATTCGGCCACAGGGGAGATAAAGCCGATCCAGCCTTCAAAGGTCTGATCCGGAAACGAATCGCTCAAGATCTTGGCTTTCATACCCAGATTGATGCGACCGAGATACGGTTCCGGCACATAGGCCCGCACCCATTTGGGGTCGGTCAACGCCAGGGTGACAACCGGCCGGTTTGGGCCCGCCATTTCTCCGGGCTCCAGAATCCGGTTCTGAATCACTCCCGTTGCAGGTGATGTCAGTGCCATATCCGAAAGCCTTATCTGTAAGAGTGAAAGAGACGCCTTGAGCGCCTTCAGCGTATTTTGGGCCGCAGCAATGTCTTCCTTGCGGGGGCCTTCAAGGGCCAGATTCAGCGCCTTTTCCTTGACCTTGAGCTGGGCCTGATCCACATCGAGCAGAGCCCGGGCATTGTCCAGAGACTGCCGGCTCGTGGCCCCAGCCCCTGACGTTTTACTGACTCGCTCGTAATTCTTCATGGCATTTTTGACCCGGGCCTGTGCCGCCGCCACCTCGGCGCGCGCCTGCTCGATCTCCTGGGGTCGGGTCCCGGCTACGAGTCGTTTTACAACCTCTTGCTGGGCGCCAATTGTAGCCTCTATTTCTCTGATTTGAGCTTCCAGGCGATTGGTTTGCAGTCGCGCCAGAACCTGGCCCGCCGTAACGCGATCGCCTTCTTCCACCAAAACCTGAGCAATGCGCTCTTGTTCGTTAAACGCGAGATCGGCTTTTCGGATATCGATATTCCCGTAGATCCTGAGTTCGGATGCGGATTGATTTCCCTCCGCATTTAAAAACCACCGAACGCTCAGAATCACTGCCGAAACAAGAACGACTAAAATGATAATTCTGATTAATCGTTTCATTGTGAAGACGCTCCACCTTCCGGGCAAAGATTTTGTTGGATTATGGTAAAAATAATGCACCGCCGTGTCTTTGCATTTACACTCGGTTGTCCCTTTGCAGTTTTTTCGTTTCTCCGGTCATCTGTCCGAAAATTTCAAAATCGATTGAATTAGTCAAGCGATTAAACTTCCTCTTTATCTTATTCCTCCATTCAAGTTTAGAGGGGATAAGGATGATACCGATAGAAATAACTTTATTGATCGGCTTGGCATCATCCTTTTTGAAGATTTACACGGCCCAACCTTTAAAATCATCCACCATTCTATGTTACCTTTTCGCTTGACTCGAAAACTCGAATCTCATATGTTTATGTTTCACTTATGTTTATCCTTTAAAAACATTTACTTAGTGTCCTTCCATAAATGAGAATTTTTGTTCAAGATCAAGGTATGCGAAAAAAATAACCACAGGCATATGTGTAATATTCCGAGGATTATTTTTTGAGCATAACGCAGATATTGGGCAAATAGGCCATTTATGGATGGACACTAGTTAGGGCAAATTTGTAATGACCGTCAGACGCGTCCTTATTTTCGCTCCCATACTTCTGATCCTTGTTCTGCTTCAGTCTTATTTCTGGGTGCCGACATACGAACAGCAAACAAAGGGAAACTCTGCTCGGCTTTCTGAATACATCGCCGGATCCATCGGTGATGCCAGTCTTTTAAACCCTATCCTTTCGGCAGATTCCGCCAGCAGCAGTATCAATGACATGGTGTTTGAGGGTCTCATCGACCGGGATGAACAATTGCGCTTCAGGGGAAGGCTGGCCAAATCATGGGAAATTTTTGAAGACGCGTTCTTTTATGTCAACCCGTCTGCCCGCATACCGGGTCTGGGCAAAGCCGATGCACACACCCTGGCAGATTTCATTAAACACGCCCAAAAAACAGCGCGTATAAAAGATCCGGCTCTCAAGGATTCTCTAAACCGCGTCACGGAAATTGCCGTCCTTCCGTCCAGAATTTTTACGGTGTCAAAGTCCTTCAAAGATTCAAATACCGGTAAAGAGCAAACGATTGAAATCCAGGTGGCAGCACCCCCAAGGATCAAGCTGGTTTTAAATACGGTGGACCAGGATCTTTTCCAAAACCTTACCCATCTTCTGGGGAAAGATTACTTTGAATCTTTTCACGGCAAAGACTACTTGAAAATCGATTCTCAGCTCTCCAAAGAACAATGGACGGCATACACCCAAGAGCTGATACCGGCCGTTGAACACAATCCGATTCTTTTGTTTCACTTAAGGCCCGGAGTGAAGTTTCACGACGGCCATCTGATGGGTGCCGATGATGTCAGGTTCACATATGAAGCCATCATGAATCCGAAAAATCTTTCACCGCGTATTTCAGATTACGAACCGGTTAAAACCGTCGAGGTTATCGATCCGCTGACCGTTAAAATCGTTTACAAGCGGCTCTACTCTCCGGCCATCGGAACCTGGGCTATGGGAATCCTTCCCGAGCATTTGCTCGACTCTCATGCACTCAAAAAAGAAGCCACTCGTCTCGGAAAAGATCCGAAAACCTTTTCCATTCGCCAGAGCACATTTAACCGGCATCCCTTTGGATGCGGGCCTTTCAAATTCCAAAATTGGAAATCTGATCAGTACATCATTTTGGATCGTTTTGATGATTACTGGGAAGGGCCGCCGAACTATCAACGGTATGTCTATCGGATCATTCCCGACCTTCTGACTCAGGAAATGGAATTTTATGCCGGTACTATCGACAGTTATGGGGTTCAACCCCATCAGGTCAAACGCCTGAAAAAAGATCCGCGGTTCCAGAACTTTTCCGGAGTTGCTTTCGGATACACCTATATCGGTTACAACATGAGACGCAAACCCTTTGACGATCCCCGGGTAAGAAGAGCCCTTGGGATGGCCATAGACGTTGAAAAAATCATCCAGTATGTGCTTTACGGCCAGGGCGAACGGATTACCGGACCTTTTGTCAAACAGACCGACTACTACAACCACACCATCAAACCGCTTGTCTACGATCCCAATGGCGCACTAAAGCTGCTGGAGGCAGCCGGTTGGAAACGAAACAAGGCCGGCCGGCTTGAAAAAAACGGCAAGCCATTTAAATTCACCCTGATTACCAACAGCGGCAACGACCTTCGAAAGGCCGTACTGGCCATTGCCCAGGACGCTTGGAAACAGATCGGCATCGATGTTTACACCGATGTTTTGGAGTGGTCTGTTTTTATCCAGGAGCGAGTGAATAAAGCAGATTTTGATGCACTGATTCTGGGCTGGCAGATGGGAATTGAACCGGATCTTTATCAGATATGGCATTCGAGCCAGACAAATCCCTATCAGCTCAATTTTGTCGGCTATAAAAACAAGGAAGCGGATGATCTTATCATCAAGATCCGGCAGGAATACAATCATAACCGGCAGATCGAATTTAGTCACAGGCTTCACGAAATTATTTCCGACGAACAGCCCTATACATTTCTTTATGTGGGCAAATGGACCGCTGTTTTGGATAAACGCATCGTCATCAAAACTGTCGATGATACCGGAGTCATACAGTATGAAAAAATAACCGCTACCAAAACCGGTAATTATAATTTCTATTTTAATCAATGGATTAAGCTTCCACAGGTTCCCAGTTTTATGGACAAAGGATAGACCATGTTATCATTTATCGGACGAAGTGTTGTTCAAAAAACCATTACGCTTTTTTTTGTTTCCATTGTATCCTTTTTGATCATTCATCTTGCTCCTGGAAGTCCAAGCCAGGTGGATCCTTTGAATCCCAAGTTTACCCCCGAAATGGTGGAACGATTTCAAAAAGAGTTTCACCTGGATAAACCCCTTTACGTTCAATATATCTATTTTTACCGGGACCTTTTTACAGGTAAAACCGTTTCCTGGAAGGACAATCAATCGGCTCTTAAAAAGATTTGGGAACGATTTTTAAACAGCCTGCCCTTATTTGTTGTGGGCACACTCATTACCTGGACCCTTTCGTTTCCGGTGGGAATCCGGTCCGCTATTTTTAGGGGCGGAATCTACGACCGCAGCGCCACGTTCATATCGTATGTACTGATTTCAATTCCCGGATTTTTCTTTGCATACGTGCTGATCATATTTGTCGTTACTTACTTTCATGTTCCGGTAATCGGTTTGGAAACGTTCGGTATCGGAGACGCTCCGGCAACTTATCTGTTCATGGACCGAATCTGGCACCTGCTTCTTCCCTCCGTGTTGGGTGCAACAGGCGGCATTGCGGTTCTTTCCAGATATGTTCGTAGCCAGATGCTTGAGGTGGAAGGTCAGGACTATATCCGCACCGCCAGGGCCAAGGGGCTTTCTCCGGAACAGGTGCACTATAAACACGCGCTTCGAAATGCAATGTTGCCCTTTGTCACCATGTTCGGCCTCATTTTGCCCGGGCTGATCGGAGGCTCGGTGATTATCGAATCCATTTTTTCCTGGCCAGGAATGGGGCGAATGGCCTATGAAGCCATCCTGGCCAGGGATTATCCGATCATTCTGACGGTCAACTTTGTATCAGCCGTCCTGGTTCTGGCCGGCACGTTTATTTCAGACCTCCTTTACCTGGTTGTCGATCCAAGGATACGCTTGTAATGAATCTGGCTGAAAAAAAATTAAACACCGATTTTTATATCGAATCGCCGCTGCCGCCAAAGCGAACCCGCATGCAGGAATTCCGTCGCCTTTTCGCCCAAAACCGGCTCGCCATTTTAGGACTTTTCATTTTTATCCTATTTTTCTGCTGTGCCGTCACAGGCCTCTTTTTAACGTCAGGGTCCAGGCCCATATTCGATCCTGCTATGGTCCGTCTTCAGGAAAAGCTGCGCCCACCATTGGCCAAACCGAATCTTGATTCCCTGCAACCCCAAGAGGTCCCGGCCCTGGGGGTTTATCTGATGGGAACCGATGATCTGGGTAGAGATGTTTTTTCACGAATGCTTCAAGGGGCATGGGTTTCCCTGACCGTCGGTTTTGTGGCTGTTGGGATATCGGTGCTCATCGGTATTTTCATGGGTGGAATTGCAGGCTATTTTGGACAACACCATATTAGAACAGATCATGTTCTGTTCACGTTGGCCTTAATTTTGGGAACGGGCCTGGTGATCGTGAATTTTGTTTTTATCGGCACAGTCCTTTTATTGCTCTGCCTGGCATACATATTTTATTCTCTATTAGCCCGGCACGGATCAACAGAAAAAGAAACGCCGGTCTTAAAAGCGATGCTTCACAGCAATGCGGTTTCCGTTGATACCCTGATCATGCGAATCGTGGATATCATGCTCTGTTTTCCGAGCTTTTTTCTGATTTTAACGGTGGTCGCCCTGCTTCCTGCGAGCATATACAACATTATGATCGTCATCGGACTGACCAGTTGGATGGGAACGACACGGTTTGTCCGTGCTGAATTTCTTTCATTGAGAGAACAGGACTTTGTGGCAGCGGCAAAGGCCCTTGGTCTTAGCAATTTCAGGATTATCTTTCGTCATATCATGCCCAATGCCATTGCGCCGGTGCTGGTCTCAGCCACCATCGGCATTGCTTCGGCTATTTTAACCGAAGCCGGTCTGAGCTTTCTTGGATTCGGTGTGCCCCCACCCCATGCCACCTGGGGCAACATCCTTTCGAACGGCAAAAACTTCATCTTTGATGCGCCCTGGTTGACCTTTATACCGGGGATTTCAATACTGATTGTGGTGCTCTCATTTAACCTGTTTGGAGAGGGACTCAGAGATGTTATGAACCCCAAGCTAAAAGAAAGGCACTAAATGATCGATGGACGAACGACCCATGACAGACCTCTTCTTTGCGTAGAAAATTTAAAGGTCTATTTTCAAAGCAACGGAGCGCCCGCCCATGCGGTGGACGGGATTAGTTTCGAAGTCCGGGAAAAAGAGACGGTCTGTATTGTTGGTGAATCCGGATGTGGGAAAACCGTTTCGGCACTTAGCATTCTCGGCCTCATTCCAACACCCCCTGGAGAAATTGTAGACGGCCAAATTATATTTTCCGGACAAAACCTTATAAAACTCGATGAAAAAGCAATGCAAAAAATTAGGGGGAATCATATCTCCATGGTTTTTCAGGAGCCCCTCACATCCCTGAATCCGGTTTTCACCATTGGTGATCAGATTGGTGAGGCCGTCTATACGCATAAACAAATAGAACCAGAGGCACTTTTTCAATATTGTGTTCAACTCCTTAACGACGTGGGTATTCCATCCCCTAAACAACGACTTAATGACTATCCGCACCAGCTCAGCGGCGGACAAAGACAGCGGGTCATGATCGCCATGGCCCTGGCGTGCGACCCGGATCTGATTATTGCAGATGAACCGACAACAGCTCTTGATGTTACGGTACAGGCTCAGATTCTCGCGCTTTTAAAATCGATTCAGAAAAAACGGTCCATGTCGGTTCTATATATTTCCCATGATCTCGGCGTCGTTTCAGCCATCGCCAATCGGATTTATGTCATGTACGCGGGTATTATGGTTGAACAGGGCAATACAGACCAAATTTTTCGCTCTGCCCGACACCCGTATACTCAGGGACTTTTGGCCTCGCTTCCCAGCCTTTCAAAACGGGGTAAAAGACTTCACAGCATCCCAGGAACTGTGCCCAACCCTGCGTATAAACCCAAGGGGTGTCCCTTTCATCCGCGGTGTCGTCATAAAATTTTAAGTTGCCAAAAAGAATATCCCGGGATGTGCGACTATGGCGGGGGACACCTGGCCCGGTGTCCGGTATTATTTAAACCTAAAGGGTACAAGGGGTAATGGATTCAAGGATTCGAGTGAAATGCTAAAGAATTACAAAGAGTTGAAAGTCTGGCAAAAGTCATACGAACGCTATTTAGAAATATATGGAATAACAGCAAAATTCCCAAAGGAAGAAAGACAACCTTAGATTACGTATGGAAACAAAAAATAAAAATAATTCCATCATTCTTCGCATAGAAGGTTTGAAAAAATATTTTCCGATTCGCAGGGGTTTTTTGCAAAAAATCGCCGGATGGGTGAAAGCCGTGGACGGCGTGAATCTTGAAATCGAACAGGGTAAAACCATGGGCCTGGTGGGAGAAAGTGGTTGTGGAAAAACAACGGTCGCCCGCCTTATTTTGAAACTATTGGAATCGGATGAAGGGAAAATTATTTTTCAGGGTCGCGATATCAGCCGATTTTCCGAAAAAAAGATGAAGCCGTATCGAAAAGAGGTACAGATCATTTTCCAGGATCCATTCGGATCACTGAATCCCCGTATGAGCATCGGACAGTCCATAGAAGAAGGGATTCGAATCCTGGGCAACAAACACGCAACAAACCGTAAACAGCGTCTTGAGACTCTCTTGAAAATGGTGGGCATGTCACCGGACAGCGCAGACCGATATCCCCATGAATTCAGCGGGGGCCAACGCCAACGCATCGGCATCGCCCGGGCTCTGAGTGTAGAACCATCATTGATTGTATGTGATGAACCGGTTTCGGCGCTGGATGTTTCCATCCAGGCACAAATCATCAATCTTTTAAAAGACCTGCAGGATCAGCTGGGGTTAAGTTATCTGTTTATCTCCCATGATCTTAATGTTGTGGGGTATCTTTGCAACACCATTTCCGTGATGTATAAAGGGCATATCATGGAGGTTGCGCCGTCGGAAGATATTTTTAATCATCCCCATCACCCTTATACCATATCCTTACTATCGGCGATTCCCGATCCGGATCCGGATAAAAAATGGCATATTGAATTGTCCAATGGTCGTATCGGCGATTCAGATGTCGTTCCCGAAGGATGCAAGTATCAGGATAGGTGTACCATCGCTGAAACAGCGTGTCGGAAAGATAAGATGGTTTTCGAAAAGGTTGGAGAAAATCATTTTGTCAGGTGCTGGAAGGTTGCTAAAAACATTTAGTATGACATGGAGGAAAAAGTATGGAACCTGTATTGCTTGAAAAGGACGGGCCCATTGGGTGGCTGACATTGAATCGACCGGACAAACGGAATGCACTCTCTCTTAACGTGATGAATGATATGCTCGGCAAACTAAAAACCATCGCACAGGATCAGAATATCCACGTCGTCGTTATCAGGGGAAAGGGCCCTGCTTTTTGTGCAGGGCACAACCTGAAAGATATGGTCGGGCCGGACCTGGATATTCAGCATTTTTATACCATTTTTTCGGTATGCGCGAAGATGATGCAAACCCTTAAAAAACTTCCACAACCCGTCATTGCTCAGGTTCACGGCATTGCAACGGCAGCAGGATGTCAGCTTGTTGCTGCCTGCGATCTTGCCATCGCAGAAACCGGCGCCCAATTTGCCACACCCGGTTCAAAAATAGGCCTTTTCTGCACGACCCCTGCTGTTCCGCTGGTCAGAGTTATCGGAAGAAGAAGAGCCATGGAAATGCTTTTGACGGGTCGATTTATCTCGGCTGATGAAGCTGAAAGGTTCGGCCTTGTGAATCAGGTCGTCCCCCCGGATAAGCTTTCCCAAGAGACCAGAAACCTGGCCATGGAAATGGCGCAATACAGCCGGCATACCCTCGCTTTTGGCAAGCAGACATTTTACAGCCAGGTAGATCTAAACGAACCATCTGCTTACGAATATGCAACCCATGCAATTGCCATGAACTGTCTTGATGAAGACGCTCAGGAAGGTATGCAGGCCTTTCTCGAAAAACGAGCACCTGTGTGGAAAAATCGGCAAGACTAAAAGGAACGAGGGAACCCTCGTTCCTTTTAGTTTATTGGAAAAAATTCTAGCGTTTCGAGAACTGGAAGCGGGCACGAGCACCTTTTTGCCCGTATTTTTTTCGTTCCTTGACCCTGGCATCACGCCGAACAAATCCGGCTTTTTTTAACGCCTTTCTTAAATCCGGATTGGCCAGCATCAGTGCCTTTGTAATGGCATGCCGAATCGCGCCGGCCTGTCCCACAATACCGCCACCGAGAACCTTGCTTTTTACGTCAAACGATTCAAGGGTATTGGTCAAAACAAGCGGATGCTTCACAATCCCTCTTGCAGACTCAATCTTAAAATATTCATCAATGGGCTTATTATTGACAATAATTTCACCGCTTCCCGGCGTTAACCATGTTCTGGCAACGGAAGTTTTTCGTTTTCCAGTTGAATAATAAACGTTTTCTTTTTCCATACAACTCCCCAACAATTAATAGATTGTAACGTGGTTTGATTAAATTTCAAGAATCTCCGGTTGCTGAGCCTCATGGGGATGTTGGTCTCCTGAATAAACCTTCAATTTTTTAAACAGTTTTCTCCCCAGTCTGTTCTTCGGCAGCATGCCCTTAACAGCAAACCGAATGAGATCTTCGGGTCTTTTTTCCAAGAGCTTTTTGGCTGTGATGGTTTTAAGGCTCCCGATGTAGCCGCTATGCCGGTAATAATTTTTCTGATCCCATTTCCTTCCGGTGAGAGCAACCTTATCCGCATTAATGACAATAATCCAATCACCGGTATCCACATGGGGGGTAAAAAGCGGGTTGTGTTTTCCTCGAAGGCGGGCCGCTACGGTGCTGGCGAGTCTACCCAGAATCGCATTTTCGGCATCCACCAGACACCATCGTCCCTGGTTGTCGGTATCTTTTGCACTATATGTGTACTTTTTCACCTTTTTTCTCCTTTGAATAAAACCCGATAGATATAATAGAAAATATAACTGTGTCAAGGGAAATATCGAAAGCCGATCCAGGATTTGACACTAATAATGATTTCTAATATATATTTGAAGCACGCTGGTTTCACAAGAATTTTCTGTGTGATTAATTTTTTTTGGGGGAACAAGGTGCCGCCCGATGGAATATTTAGAAACCGAAGTGAAATTTTACTTGCCGAATATAGACCCTATAAGAACCCGCATGATTGACCTTGGCGCTGTTTTTAAAGATCGAACCTTTGAAACCAACATACGATTTGAAGACGCCGAAAAATCGCTGATTCAAAAAAAATCTCTTTTGAGGCTGCGTAAGGATAAAAAAATTACGCTGACGTTTAAATCCGAACCGCCTTTTAAAGACAACCAATTTAAAATATTACAAGAGTTCGAAGTTGAAGTCAGTGATTTTGACGCCATGGAACATATTCTGGAATCTTTGGGATTCCAGGAAGAACAGGTATACGAAAAATGGCGTGAAACTTATGTATTTGGCGATACTCACCTTTGTTTGGACACCATGCCCTACGGTAATTTTCTTGAAATCGAGGGTAACAAAGAATCGATCCGACAGTTGGCTTCCCAAATTGGTCTTTTGTGGGAAAAACGGATTCTTCTGAACTATCTCGCGATTTTTGATATCATAAAGCGCCAATTAAATCTTTCGTTTTATGATGTCACATTCGGCAACTTTACCAATATCCAGTTTGATATGACTCAATATCTCAACCTGATCGAAGCAGAGGCTATTCATTAAAAATGATCGTGTCAGTCGCACCGGGGCAGGCTTGAGTTCATTTTAACTCGCTTCAAACTTTAGGCATTTCTAACCAGTTTTTTATGGACAGAGCCAAATCATCTCTGATATAGACCACAGGGCCTGGTTTTCGATATTAAAAAAATACTATGTTTTCTGTTTTGACTCTAAATTTACGTTTTGGACTGGCTGATGACGGTGCCAACAACTGGCGATATCGGAAGAAAGGTTTTCAGCCTTTTCTTGAAAAATATCGTACGGATTTTATCGGTTTTCAGGAAGCAAATGACTTCCAGATTGATTTTCTCCATAATATATTGACGGAATACAACACCATCGGGAAGCGAAGCCCTTCACCCTCTTTCTGGCAAAACAACGTTATCTTTTATCAAAAAAACTGGCACTGCGTCCACTATGAACATTTTTTTTTGAGCCCAACCCCCTCGGTACCGAGCCGTTATCGAAAAAGCATCTGGCCGAGACAATGCACCATCGGTATGTTCAAAACAGACCGCCGACAAGTGATATGTATTAATACGCATCTTGACTTTGACATTTCGGTTCAGATCCAAAGCGCCAATCTTATTCTTGATCGGCTTTCGCATCTTCCAGGCGATATCCCTGCTATTCTCATGGGAGATTTTAATACGGCGCCCTTTAGTCCATGTTATAATATTTTTACCGCACATGATAAGAAAGAAGCGGCAAAAGAAAATTATTTCAAAAACGCTTTTAAAAAGCCTTTTACGGGAACCCATCACGGATTTACCGGAATTACAGACAAAGATCCTATTGACTGGATTCTCTTTCGGGGGAATATCACGTTAATAAACAGTAAGGTTATTCAGGATACCTTTAAGAATATTTACATATCGGATCATTTCCCCTTATGTGCTCAATTTACCTTGGGAGCTAAATCCTAAAAGAGAATATTATGGGCCTTCTTTCATCACGCATGTCCATCACAAGCTATCAAGTTGCGGGTCAACTGGACGAATCCGTTCATGAAACCGTTTACCAGGGCCTCAAACAACATATGATTCCAAAAATCGAGGATGACGGCTATGAAGCCACCGTCGGATGGACGTCCTTTGAGACCCCGTATGCACCTGATTTTGAGGGTTATTCTTTTGTTTTTGGTACGTCTATGGTGTTCGCCCTTCGGATTGACAAGAAATCCATTCCGCCGAAGCTTATTCAGAAACATTATGCCCTTTACGTTGCCAAACGCCTGGCAGATACCGGCCGGCACTATTTATCCGGCAATGAAAAAAAATCCATCAAAGATCATGTCGTAAACACACTTGTCCATCGAATTCCGGCCACACCGAATGTTTATGATTTGGTGTGGGATTACGATACGGCCTCTTTGTGGTTCTTTTCCAACTTAAAAGCAGCCAATGAAGCTTTAGAGACACTTTTTATCAAATCCTTTAACCTACAGTTGATCCGCCTGTTTCCCTACACCACGGCCGATCGAATGGCCGGACTTTCGGATAAAGAACGCGATGTTTTACGAAAACTGGAAAAAAGCCGATCTGAGGAATAACTGATGTTTGATATCGCCGTCGCATATAACCGTTACAAATTCTTGGGAAACGAATTTCTGACCTGGCTATGGTTCATGATTGAAACCGATCTGAGCTCGTTTCGCCAACATGACCCGGATCTTGTATCCTTAACCGTCGGAAATCGGCTGGTCCTTGAAAACAGACGCAATAACGCTAAAGAGACCGTCACCATTAAAGGCGATAATGCCAGCATGGAAGAAGGCCTGTTGGCGATTACAAAGGGGGCTGCTGTTACCGAAATACACCTGTCCTATAAAACCGGTGCTCAAACCTGGGAATTCAGTCTCAAAGGGGAAAGTCTCAACATTTCCAACCTGAAACTGCCGGAGACCGGGCCGATGGAAACTCCGGATGACCTTGAGGGCGTTGTTCTCGAGAAGGTATATCTGATAGAAAAGGTTGTCGGGCTTGTGAACAACCTCTTTTCCCATTTCATCCATCTGCGGTTATCAAATACTTGGGACAATCAAACAGCGCCCCGAATCCGGAAATGGGCAACATCTAATTGATGGGTCGGAGTGTTTTTATTTGTCGAATCGCTCCATGGATACTGGTTTTCAAATCGGGTCATCTTTTGATGGGGTCGTCATGAGTGGACCTTTGCCGGTCAGAAAAAACTTTATCCAGTCAAAACCGAATTTCATCAACTCAACATCCGATTCCCGTAGCTGGCTGACCCTATCCCGGTGCACATTAAATCTTGATAAAAAAGTGCTTTCAAAAACAAACTTTTTAAATTCATCGACGTTAAAGCAAGCCATAAATGCCATTTTAAGAGCAGGATTGTCGATCCCTTGCGGGCCCCATGGATTTGCTCGAAACAGGGTGTCAATATCGACCCACAAATCATTCATATCATTGTATAGCTGAATCTGCTGATCCTCAATCCACTCTTTTATCGTCCATTCACGAGATTCTTTGTGGCCCTTGCAGTAGGAATCTTCGGCAATAAAATACAAAACGGTTCGTTCAATCTCATCACCGGTTCTTGCCACAGCGCGCTCCAGGGGATACGCTCGGCAGGAAAATGGGCGGTCTTCGTATATCATACACCCTTTTATTGACAAAAACGGGCACCATTTCTCGTCATTGTCCGCCATTTTCAGCACAAGACTTGGAAAATGTGGATTGTCTCTAATTGATTGAAACGTATACTGTTCCAAGAACTGATCTGATGAAATGCCGAGCCGGTTTTTCATACGGATGACATCATATGGATAAAGATACATGTCCGCATCTTTGCAGCAACGGGTATAACATGTTACGCCGGGATGGCAATCAAAACGAAATGTGTCTTTCGTAAGATGTCTGATTCTACCGCCAGTTGTTGGGTGGGTTGTTTTTTTCATCTTTAAAATTTTCGCTCTCCTATCATTCCGGTAATCTGTAACTGAAGAACAGGCACATGCATGCCGTGATCAATGATACCCAAAAAACCAAAGTAACACCCTCAACAACCGCTTCCCGAAGGACTTTTTGAACATTTTCCGTGAGAAGGGATTGTATCTCCGGTCGAAATAAGCCTTCGACGCTCTGTTGCAAATGGGTGGAAAGAGATGGGTGAATTCTGCCATCAATTCCGGGCATCCTCAATACGTCCATGGCTGTCTGAAGCCGAGCGGTTACAAAACTCCCCGAAATACCGATACCAATTGTCCCGCCAAGGGTTCTGCTGAATTGATGAGAGGCGGTAGCAACCCCCAGATCTTCTCCGGGAAGGCTGTTCTGCACGATGAGGAGTGTGGAAATCGATACAAAACCCATTCCGAGACCTGCGATAGCCAAAACAATGGAACACGCCGTTAAAGACGTGGAAATTGAAAATGTGAGAGTCAAACCACACCCGGCCAAGAGCAGAACAGCGCCCAACAAAGTACTCGGTCTCTCTTTCAGTAAATGGACGATCTGGCCGCAGAGCAATGCTCCCATTGACCATCCCAGGCTTAAAGGAACCATGGCCAGGCCCAATTGAGCCGGGGTTTTTCCCAGAGCACCCTGGATAAAAAGAGGACTGTATGCCGAGAGTGAAAAAATAGCAATGCTTGCAAAAAATGCTGAACTGTTGGCGATACTGAAACCTCGTACCTGGAAAAATCCAATGGGCAGGATCGGTTCCTTTGCTCGGAGTTCGATGGTATAAAAAACCACTCCTGAACACAATGTCAACATAAAAAGTCCAAGAACTTGAGGAGATGTCCATGAATACGAACGCCCTCCAAGCAAAAAAGCCGTTAGCAATGCCAGTATGGTTGTTGAAAGCGTTAAAGTGCCCAGATAATCGATGGAAGCTTCTTTTTTCTTTTCACGGGTTTCCTCTAAATACACAACGATTCCGATGAGGGCGATAATTCCGAGGGGAACGTTTATATAAAAAATCCAACGCCATGAAAAATAATTGACAATAAATCCGCCCAAGGTGGGCCCCAGAACACTTGACAAACCCCAGACAAAACTGATTAGCGACATCATTTTTCCCCGCCGTTCCGGTGGAGAAATATCCGCCAGAACAATATAGGCCAAGGCAAAATTGCCGCCTGCACCCACGCCTTGAATAGCTCGAGAGAAGGTCAGCTGGGCCATACTGTGAGACATCCCTGCACAAACAGAGCTGATCAAAAAGATGATGATGGATATAATATACAGCCTTTTGCTGTTAAACATGTCACAGAGTTTACCAAAAATAGGAAGGGCCACGGCACGGGAAAGGAGATACACCGAAAATACCCAGCTGTAGAGCTGTATTCCGCCAAGATCTGAAACAATGGTTGGCATCGCCGCCCCCATTATCAACGTATCAAGAGCGCCGAGAAAAAGCGCAAGAAGCGCGGATAAAATCACATAAATTCGTTTTTTCCCGCTAATAAGAATCTTTCTTGCTCCATTTCGTTCGCTTCCCGACGGAATTTTGTCTGGTGAAAATCCAAGGTGATTCACAAACGCTATTGACACTAACACACCAAGATCCCACTTTCAATCCATACCCTTATAATGATATCTGTTTTTATCAATAACATCATGATGCCTGAATCTTGCATAATAATTAATGAGAATCTTTATAATCCTTAATTGAAGCGAGTTTAAACAACATCATAGCATCATACATTTTACCCAAATGGTAAATCGGATGGTGTTCTTTTTTTCTCATTAATTTTTACCCCAAAGGGCGAGGCGGAGGTTCGGGATCTTATCGTTTATTTTTCTAACTTATGCTTTTTTTTAAAAAAAGGATGGACATTGCAACAAAATTTTATTAAAATCGCGTCTATCCTGCTCTACTCGGAAAAATCATGAAAACGAATTCATACAACAATGGCTTAACAGACAGACGGCCTGAATCCAGAACCATACTGGATCGCTATTATAGCGTTGAATTTCGACTACAATATACCGGAAATGTCTATCAGTTTAAATTGCGGGACATGTCATCGAAAGGATTGGGCATTCTGGTGAACAAAGATTCTGCAGTATTGAAGCATGTCAAGGTAGGAGATACTGTGGATATGAAATATATTCCTCCAGAATTAGCAGGCTCGTCGGAATCCTTAAAAACACAAATCGCACATATTACCCAAAAAGATGAAGATCCGTTCAAGGGTCATTTTCTCATCGGTCTTTTAATCACAGAAAGAGCGATTGTTGATCCCTTGCCTTCAACTCCAACTTAATAATATTATTCGTCCTTTTTAAAAATTCTTCGCCATACGGGTTAAGAATCAACCGGTTTGCTGTTCGGCGAAGATTCATCCCCTTTCCCATGTTTGAATAAGCGCCCGATATAGCCGAAGATCTTTTTGATACCCCCCCAAATCTTCGGCAGCATCCAAATCATCAACCCGATAAAGACGATCATTAAAACCAAGAAAAGCCACGGATAATAAAGGGCGGTCCAGAGACCACCAATCACAGCGATATCTTCTGCAATGGAAGCGGTCCAGTTGGTGAACGGCTCAGGTGATGTATTGATGATAACCCTTGAACCCGACTTAACGGCATGGGCACCGGCGGCCAACCCACCTCCGAGAATAGCGGCTGTCAGAGCAACGGCCGGATTTACATCCCCCACAGCACCGGCCGCCAGAAGAGCCCCTGCAGGGATGCGGATAAACGTATGAAGTGTATCCCACCCGGTGTCCACGCCCGGCATCTTATCGGCAATAAACTCAACGAAATACATCACCCCTGCGGCAGTAATAACCATAGGATCTGTAAGAATCTGAAGGGCCGCAGGCAACATGATGTTACCGGTTGTCCCAAGCAACCCGAGAACCAAGATGGCAGCGTATAGATTTATACCGCTGGCCCAGGCAACACCCATGGTCAAAGATATCGTATTCGCTATCTGATCAAGGGGTTCCATTTCATCCTAATTCCTTTCACTGAAAATAGACACCGCTCTTACAATTTGCCTGATACATGTATCATGAAGATGGAGATCGGCAGCCGTTTGCCTTCACTCCATCTTCATGCATTAT
Source organism: uncultured Nitrospinaceae bacterium (assembly GCA_964195835.1). Taxonomy (GTDB): domain Bacteria; phylum Desulfobacterota; class Desulfobacteria; order Desulfobacterales; family UBA11574; genus UBA11574. Next base: position 28,316 of record CAXMTB010000018.1, read on the forward strand.
GCCCCTATAAATCTTTGGGGTTCTTATTGAACCGGTGTTAATTCAACCCGCCTGTTTTTGGCCCGGCCTGCTTTCGTATCATTGCTGGCTGCCGGCTTCGAAAAACCATTACCGTGGGTGGCGAGTCTTTGGGGATCAATCCCTCTGGAAACGAAAAAAGCTTTTATCGCTTCGGCCCGTTTTTCAGAAAGGGTTATGTTATACGCTGCAGTTCCGGTATTGTCTGCATGTCCGTCAATCTCGACGTTGAGGTTCGGATTCTCTTTCAATATCAAAATCGATTCATTGAGCATGGGATATGCTTCAGACTTTACCTCTGCGCTGTTAATATCAAAGAGCACCTTCGCGGCATAGGTCCAGCATCCCCTTGCATCAACCGTAGCCCCCATTGGCGTATTGGGGCATTGATCCAGATAGTTCGCAACACCGTCACTGTCGGAGTCAAGCGGACAACCAAAAACATCCACTTTGACGCCTCTAGGCGTATTCGGACACTTGTCCTTATTGTCCGGAACACCATCACCATCGCTGTCTACAACGGCCACACGAGCAGGTTTGGCCAAAAATACGCCTTCGACAAAACCCGCGAGACTCGACGAGGTGGCAATTCTGTCGGCATTGGTTGAAAATCCACAACCACTCGCGCCTGCAATCTGTTCCAAATTCATTTTGCCGCCAGAATCATTTCCCACCTGTACCGTGTCAATGCAAAGCCTATCGCCGAACTTACCTTTTAGAGCCTTGGCTGCCGCCAACGGTGCTTGGTCCATGTCCGCACCATCGCTAACGATTATGACTGCTATGGGACCTTGGGTCGAATTCAAGTCTCCACCGGCAGCGATAATGGCTTTGGCCAGCGGAAGAGAACTAGTTCCACCAATTCCTTTCACCCCTTTTAACGCCGATCCAAACTCAGCCTTCGAATAGGATTTAACATCATATACCGACATCGTCGATTTATCCGGTAAAGAAGTGTTGTGGCCGAATGTTCGGAGTGCCCCATTGTATTTGAGTTCCGGAAGGGTCTGGTTCATCGCCATTAAGAAATTTTGGGCGATTTCGGCCTTAGTCTGTCCATTATATTTTTCAGACATGGAAGAAGATATGTCCAGAATCACTACAAAATTATCTACCTTCGGCACATACTCATTCGCCTGAAACGTATACGGCTGGAAAGCCAGCGGTGTGGGTTTAATCTTCTGTCCGCCACATCCGATCAGCAAAGCACTGATCATCACAATAAACAACGCTGTCAAATAATACTTTTTCATGTCCTTCCTCCTCTTTTTTGTTTTCATTAAAATCACAATTACAATAAAATCACTTGCTGTTCATCGTTATTGTTCCTTGTGTTGATACACATGGACATCTCGTTGCGGGAAGGGAATGCTTATACCCTCCGCATCGAAACTTTTTTTGATATTTTCGGTGAGAGTAGAATACACACCCCAATAGTCGTTTGCCGCAACCCATGGGCGAACCGCAAAATTTACACTACTGTCTGCCAGCTCGATGAGCATGATCTTGGGGGCTGGATCTTTCAGAATACGTTCTTCCTTGGCCAGGACATCAGATATCACTTTCTTTGCATGATCAACATCATCCCCATAGCCGATACCGATCACTAGATCAACGCGTCGTGTTCCTTTGGCAGAATAATTTGTAATGTTGCCTGCTGTCAAACCGGCATTGGGTATAATAATTGTTTTATTGTCGGGCGTCAGCAGCTGTGTGGTAAATATCTGAATCGCTTCAACGGTTCCTGCAACCCCCGCCCCTTCAATAAAATCTCCAACCTTGAAGGGCCTAAAAATGATCATCAAAAAACCGGCTGCGAAGTTTGCCAACGATCCTTGTAAAGCAAGACCGATGGCGAGGCCGGCAGCACCGATAACCGCGATAAATGAAGTTGTTTGTATCCCAAGCTGTCCGAGAGCTGCCAGAACGACAAATACCAGCAAAGCAATGTAGATGAGATTGGCAACAAAGGAGACGATGGTGGGATCAACCCGTCTTTTGTTCATCACTTTTTCTATTAAAGTGGTCAACATCTTCGCGATCCAGCGACCGACGATAAAAACGGCAATCGCCGCAATGACCTTAAGTCCGTAAAGGGTCAACAACGCCCATACTTTTGGCAACAAATCCTCCATTTTCACCTCCCTTAAATGAATAAAATTAAATATATGGTTTTTTTATGCTTTGGGGAAAACTACCTTTTTGGGGTTATAAGTATGGACTTTTTAAACTATAGAGCAATATATATGCCATTTGTATCAGAATCAATAACTCTTCGTTACTTTCAGATCAACAAAGGCATAAAGTGATTTTATATATAGTAAAGCCAGGTGCTTATTGGGTGTATGGTTTTCCTGATCTAAGAAAAATAAAATAGAGGGATAGGAAAAGGAAGCATTAAATCAATTGTTTTAATATTATCAATATGATAATTCCATTTATATGCCGGCTTGTGATAACAATGCTCGTAAAAACATCATTTTTTTTGATCCAAGAATTGTCTCATTCTGATTTCATGAGACAATTCTGTATCAATGTTCGATCATCCACATTTCTCATAAACGATTCATGGCTTCTGCGACGTCTCTATGCTCAGGAGTTTTGGCCCCTGCTTTAGAATAAATTTTTCATCGATGGTTTCCCAGATCCATCCGGAATAACCATAACCACCCACCGGTTTCGATACAAAAGCGCCTTTCCAGGACTCCGATCGCCCCTGATTTACCCCCACGGTACCGAATAATCCAAAAACCATTTTGTCCACAGGATGGCAATACGGTTCGCCGACAAGTTTATCACCAAAATGGACGGCCTTGTCATCTCCATAAACAGAAGCTCTCAGTCCATAACGATTGTCCCGGGCCATGTGAAACGCTTCATCCTTATTCTGAAACGAACAGATATAGCTCACCGGTCCAAAGGTCTCCTCTCGCATGCCCAGCATGTCCTGGCTGGCACCCACAACCACCGTGGGAGACACCATATGACCGTCAATACGTCCGCCGAGGACAACCCGAGCACCTTTATCCACGGCATCTTTTAACTGGACCTTGATATTTGCTATGGCTCGCGCACTGGCCACAGGTCCCATCTGGGTATCAGGATCAGCGGGATCCCCGGTTTTAACTTCACGGCTCAATTCAACAAAGCGCTCCACAAATGCATCATGAAGGGATTCATGCACATAAACGCGCTCCGGCGCCGTGCAGGTCTGCCCGGCATAGATGTATTTGGAAAAGGAAAGTTCTTTTGCCGAAACCTCCACGTCGGTCCCTGGAAGAACAATGAAGGGATCTTTTCCCGGTCCTTCGAAAATAAACTTCTTGCCGAATTTCTTAACTGAATTTTGGTAACCAAGCGCATGATCATCGGAACCGAAGAGACATATGGCGGGTATGTTTGGATTTGACATGGCGTTTCCGAGGAAGGTTCTTCCATCGCCGTATTCAAAACAAATGGCGTCACCAAAAATCGGTTTATAAAGGGACTCCGTAAAACGGGAAATCTCGGATCCACGGGTCGCGAATTTTACCTGAACTTGATTTCCCACAAGGAATATGGAAATAATGGCCGTGTTCAACCAGGCGCTGCCGTTATACGGCAGCAACAGGGCAACCTTCTGGTCCGGGCCGCAAATGGGCTG
>CAXMTB010000019.1:0-3437 GCA_964195835.1 uncultured Nitrospinaceae bacterium
ACCCCCGGCCATGTCGATTTTACAATCGAAGTTGAACGGTCTTTGAGGGTGCTCGACGGCGCCATACTGGTTTTATGTTCTGTGGGTGGTGTTCAGTCCCAATCCATTACCGTTGACCAGCAAATGAAAAGGTACCAGGTGCCCTGTATCGCTTTTATCAACAAGTGCGATCGAAGCGGCGCCAATCCATTTCGAGTCATTAATCAACTCAAAGAAAAGCTGGGGCACAATGCAGTTGCCATGCAGATCCCCATCGGTCTCGAGGTGGATTTTGAAGGCGTTGTCGATCTTGTGTCCATGAAAGCAATCTATTTTGACGGACCCAATGGAGAAGACGTACGGATTGAAGAGATACCACAGAATCTTCTGAATGAAGCCATGAATCGGCGTGAAGAATTGATCGATGCGGCCTCGATGTTTTCAGATGAACTTACGGAAGCTGTTCTTGAAGAAAAGGAAATCACGGAAGATATGATTGTCTCGGCAGTGCGAATCGGTACGCTGACCCGAAAAATGACACCGGTCTTTGTTGGATCTGCCTATAAAAACAAAGGGGTTCAACCGCTACTTGATTCGGTCGTGAATTTTCTTCCCTGCCCGTCTGATGTGGAAAATACGGCCTTAGACCTGGATAAGGACGGGGCCTCTGTTATCCTTTCCAATGAAATGAATAAACCGGTGGTTGCCCTGGCTTTCAAACTCGAGGACGGACAATATGGTCAATTAACCTACATCAGGGTATACCAGGGATCTCTTTCCAAAGGGGATACCATTGTCAATGTCCGCAATGGAAAAAAAATCAAGGTTGGAAGGCTTGCCCGTATGCACGCAGAACAAATGGAAGACATCGAAACCATCCCGGCAGGGTATATCGGAGCCCTTTTTGGAATCGATTGCTCCTCCGGTGACACCTTTGTTCATCCCGGCCTCAACCTGACGATGACGTCCATGTTTGTCCCTGAACCTGTCATCTCACTTGCTATTTTTCCGAAAGACAATAAATCCCAGATAAATATGTCCAAGGCCCTCAACAGGTTCAGTAAAGAAGACCCCACATTTAGAACCTATGTTGACCATGAGACCACCGAAACGATTATCGAAGGGATGGGAGAACTGCATCTCGATGTCTATGTAGAACGAATGCGACGTGAATATGCAACGGACGTTACCACCGGTAATCCACGGGTAGCTTACAGAGAAACCATCACTCGAAGGGCCGAATTTAATTATACCCATAAAAAACAAACCGGTGGCTCCGGACAATACGGACGAGTGGCCGGCTACATGGAACCCGCCCCTGATGAACATTTCGTCTTTGAAAATAAAATCATCGGCGGAAAGATTCCAACCCAGTTTATCCCTTCATGTGAAAAGGGCTTTAAGCAATCCATGCCCAAAGGGCCAAAAATGGAATTTCCCGTTACCGGCATTAAAGTGGTGATTAATGACGGGGCATCACATTCTGTCGACTCGTCTGAAATGGCATTCATCGCCGCAGCCCGTGGTGCTTTTCGTGAAGGTTATTCCAAGGCCTCAGCAGCCATTCTTGAACCGATCATGAAAGTTGCCGTTGAAACACCGTCGGAGTTCCAAGGTGCTGTCATGGGCCTATTGAATCAACGGCGCGGGATCATTGTGGGGTCCCAGGAAGAAGGTCCGTTTTGTGTTGTTGAAGCCAGGGTTCCCCTTGCTGAAATGTTCGGTTTTTCAACTATTTTGAGATCGTCGACACAAGGTAAAGCCCAGTTTACCATGGAATTGGGCGCTTACAAAAAGGTGCCGCAATCCATTGCTGAGGAACTGGCCAAAAAGAGAGAACAAGAAAAAAAGAATAAAACACCATAAAAGGAAAATGATTATGCTAAAAAAGGAGTTGATCCTTCAGAATCCCTTGAGATTCCTGGAAAACGAAACCGGAGACATTCTCCTTGAAGGCGGCTTTGGGGCCGTGCTTGCACGAGCAGGCGTTGGCAAGACATCAATTTTGGTTCAGCTTGCCCTTAACACCATTTTAAAAGGTAAAAATGTTCTTCATATCAGCCTGGATGATCCGGTTAAAAAACTTACGCTATGGTATAAAGAGGTCTTCAACCATCTTACGAAACAATACGAATCAATAGAAACGAATCCGATTTGGGAGGCGCTTCTTCCCCATCGTTTTATCATGACATTCAGAGTCGAAGGATTCAGCACTTCCAAACTCGAAGAAAGGTTGACCGACCTAATAGAACAGAATATTTTTTCACCCCAAGTCATCATTATCGACGGTTTTAACTTTAATGAAGATGTGAGAACATCTCTTTCTGATTTAAAGCGCCTTGCCAAAAAACATTCCATATATGTCTGGTTTAGTGTAAAGACCCATCGTCATGAAGAACCCGGTCCCGACGGTATGCCGGCTCAGATATTGGAAGTTGTCGATCTGTTTGACCTTGTCATTCAGCTCCAACCCAAAGGCAAAGAAATCCACATAATAACACTAAAGGGCGCAACCGCCGATTCCGATCAGCGCACATTGCTTCTGGACCCGGCAACAATGCTGGTGAGAGATAGCGAATCATCTTAAAGACCGAATAAAATCGTTTTTCGATGTTATAGGTGAGACAGAAACCCGTATTTTTGATAAATTTGCTGGGCATCTGAAGATCTTATGAATTCGATAAACTTATCGGCATTCTCAGAATGCCGAGCATGTTTCAATTTACAAACATAGTAATTAATCCGGTTTCTCTGATCGAGATCTTCACCGGGCTCAACAACATCAAACAAAAGACCCGAAGCCTTTGCATGTATGGCTTCTGTTTCCCATACAGGGCCTACATACACCGTCTTTTTTAAAATCCTGAGCGGCGTCTCTCTGTGATGGACCACCGTAAAAATGGTGGTCCCTTCGGCACGCTTTTTCTCCATGATTCGATGCACCAGTTCATTGCCGCCTGCCTGCCGATACATATCAATATTTTTTTGACACTTAAGCCCGTTTATCCTATAGTTTTTTATAATATTCCAAGTTTCGCACCTGAATTTTAATGAAAACGAAATATATCCTTTGTACCAGAAGTAAAAGCCAGCATCGAAAAGCCATTGAGGTCTGCCACAAATGCCAACACCGTCAACGCTGTGACAATTACCAACAATCTCAACAATCCGACCGGCAACCTGAACTGATCCGTGCACTCAACGCTTTAATGCTGCACTTTGACAAAAACAATATCCCCCATGAAGATCTTGGATATTTCAAAAAAGAACTCGAAGAATTGGCAGCACTATTCAGACAATAAGACAAAATGTAATAGTTTGGTCCTTTGAAACAAATCGATTTCATTGGTCTTCGCTTTCAGCTTCGACCCAACAAGAAAGAGCTTCAGGTATGATTAAATTTTTAGCTGGAAGCTGTCTGAGTGGATTAGGGATCGTTTTGAAAGAACCATAAGCGA
>CAXMTB010000019.1:3447-31136 GCA_964195835.1 uncultured Nitrospinaceae bacterium
CAGTAAAAATTTAATCATACCTGAAGCGATAATATTTTCAAAAGGCTAAAGTGCTACAACAAAACTTGAAAATCGTATTTATCCATTACCATCTCAAGACTGGCGGTGTCACCACCGTTTTAAAGCAACAGGTCGAATCTATCCGCGACACGTGTGATCTATTGGTCCTGTCAGGAGACCCTCCTGAATCACCCTTTCCCTGCGATGTTGTCCACATCCCCGGACTCGGTTACGACATTTCCGGCCGAAATCTGATGGAACCCGAAAGAGTAGCAACCGCCATCATTGAGGCAATTCATTTAAAATGGAACAACGGATGCGACCTCGTGCACGTCCACAATCCAACACTCAAGAAAAACGCAAATTTTTTAAAAATTCTTAACGTGCTTAAAGAAAGAGGTCTTAAGCTCTTTTTGCAGATCCATGATTTTGCAGAAGATGGGCGTCCTTTGTCCTACTTTGCTGAAGAAGAGTATATCGAAAACTGCCATTACGGTGTCATTAACTCAAGAGACTATAACATTTTGCTTAAAACAGGATTAAAAAAAGATGGCCTGCATAAAATTTTCAACACCATAACACCCTTTCATTTCAACACGAAAGATATCATCTTAAAAAATCATATTTTGTATCCGATTCGGGCTATTCGCAGAAAAAATATTGGAGAAGCCATCCTGCTGTCTTTATTTTTCAAAAAGAGCGCACCCCTTGTCATTACACTCCCACCCAACAGCCCGGTAGACATTAATAGCTACGAGAACTGGAAAACATTTGTAATAGAAAACGATCTGAATGTCATATTTGAAGCAGGTTTAACCCATGAATTTTCCGATCTTGTTTTATCCTCAGATTTTCTTATCACAACGAGCATTACCGAGGGGTTCGGTTTTTCTTTCCTTGAACCATGGACTGCTGAAAAATATCTCTGGGGAAGAATACTTCCGGATATATGTCAAGACTTTGAACAAAATTCAATTCGATTGAACCACCTTTATACACGGCTGGATGTTCCGATGGATTGGGTCGATAATGACATGTTGTTTTGCACGTGGAAGTTAAGCATACAAAAAGTCAGCGCATTGTTCGGAGCAACAATCGACGACATTTCCATTAAAACCGCTTATGAAAAAGCAACGACAAATGATGTCATCGATTTTGGATTGCTGAACGAACCCTTTCAAGAAAAGATCATATCAACTGTTCTGTCCGGCAGCGCGAATCGACAAAAACTGATACGTCTTAACCCTTTTCTTTCAACCCCTGGCAGCGTATCAAACAAAGATGGGCTGATTCAAAATAACATGGAAGCTGTCCTTTTCAATTACAACCAACCCAAATACAGAGAAAAACTGATAGACATCTACACAAAAGTGGTCAAAGATAATGTCTGCCAGAAAATAGATAAAAAAATACTTCTTTCTGAATTTTTAAGTTTAAACAACTTCAGCCTGCTCAAATGGTGCGATAATGCATGAATATGATTGGCTCTTACACTATATCGAACCCCTTTCACCACTTCCGACGTCTTTAAATCCGAGCGAAAAACTCAAAGAAAAAGTCAAATGTATCCTTTTTGACGTATACGGCACACTCTTTATCAGCGCTTCAGGTGATATCAGCATTGCCCGGCAACAATCGCAACAAACTCAAAATTTAAAAAATCTCCTGGATAGATATCAAATTAAGAAGAAACCTCAAATTGTTTTAGATGATTTTTTCTCTGCCATAGACATCGAACACAAAAGGCTTAGAAAAACGGGGGTGGACTTACCCGAGGTGGAAATAGACCGGATATGGACGCGTGTTCTTGAAATTGAAGAACTTGATGCTGCTCGAGCCTTTGCCGTGGAATTTGAACTGATTGTCAACCCTGTTTATCCCATGCCAAATCTTGCAAAGATGCTATCGGGTTGTAAAAAATCAAAGGTTCTGATGGGCATTGTCTCAAATGCCCAATTTTTCACCCCTTATCTATTCAATTGGTTCCTTGATTCAAGCCCGGAAGATCTCGGATTTCAGTCTGATCTGATTTTTTATTCTTACAAATCGGGGCATGCAAAACCATCGCCTTTTATGTTTGAGGCTGCCGCCAAAAACCTCAGGAATATGGATATCTCATCGCATTCAGTACTTTATATTGGAAACGACATGTTAAATGACATCTACCCGGCAAAAATGGCGGGGTTTAAAACAGCGCTTTTTGCAGGCGATGCCAGATCCCTGCGCCTGAGAGAAAATCATCCCAAATGCCAAAACCTTTCCGCCGACATTGTCATCACCGATCTTGTTCAAATTCTCGATCTCGTACAATAGCTATCATTTGTGTATCGATGGAATTTTTATATGGGATGAGAGTACAATGGATGGATTAAAGCGGTTTAATCCTTATTTTACTGCCGTATTTATCTCGATCAAGATTCCATTCAGAGCTGTCGCCGGCGCTTTTGGGAACATCTTCCTTTATGAGAACATTTTTTTTGTTTTGGTTAAGCTTAAGCGAAGAATAAATACCATTAATTGTTGTATCGGCAAAAATGACATCACGAACTTTAATTTCGGGAATTCCCTTTTCTGAGGTTGACCATTCAACAATTTCTGATATTTTTTCCCTTAGATCCTGAATTTCTATTTTTGAATCTTCGATTTTTTGTTTAAGATCATCGAGTTCAGCTGTAATTTGATCCTGTTTATTAAAGAGGCTTTCCAGTTTTTTTTCTCTGTTTTCTATTTCTAAATCCAATTCAGAGAGCTTTACTTCTGTACCCTCGAGTTGAGCCTTGTCTCCTGTCTCTTTTATTTTTTCTATTTCTTCTGAAAGTTTTCTCTGCTTTACAACGGCACGATCTTGTACTTGTGCCATGTCAGCAATCACTTTTTGGATGATATCCGGCTCATTTTCTATTTCCTTTATTCGGCGATGACATTCTATCTGCTCCTGTTTTTTTAACGGTATAATCTCCTTTATTGCATCGATATCCTCTTTTACTTTTTCATCGTATCCGACACTAAGATTGCAAGGTTTTGATATTTCAGATCCGATCTGGATGGCCTGTATTCCTTTTTTAGCAGAAACTCTGGAGGATAAAATGGGACCATTTCTGGCAATGCATACGCCGCTGGTATTGATTCTAGAATCGATGATTTCTTTTTCTACAAGAACATCGCCCAAAACTTCAATGTCTGATTCATGAACATACATGGCGCTGATACTGCCACCGCCTTTTATTTTTGCCCCGATGATCCCTCCCGGAACACTGATATCACCGTCCATCTCTATTTCAGCCTTGAGTATCTCATTTGCCTTAAGACTATTACCTCTTACGCGGTATCCATTCTGAATGGTACCGATAACATCAATTTTACCATCGAAATCCACATGCCCGGTTTTTAAACCCACTCCCCCTGAAATTTCAAGTCTCGGTGAAACATAGACTTTACCTATGGCTGAAATCTCAGGCATACCGTCGGTTTCTGCATAAATTTTAAGTTTGTCTTCGGAAATTGAAGTCCCTTTACCTTTCCGAAGAGTTGTATCCTTTGGTTTCGAAACAGATAGATAACGACCATATACGTCATGTCCTACCGCGCCTTCAACAGCCGGAATTTTTTCGGCAAGAAGATCTCCTTTTGTAACTTGAGGAATATCTCCCCTTTCTTTAAAGTCTATGCCCCCCCCATCTTTTACAGTGCCGATTTTTAAGGGATCTGTATCAAAGTAATATTTAATAGAGGCATCTATGCCTGTATCCGGGGGTTTGCCTTCTGCAACCTTTAATGGTGTATCCAAGCCTTCTTTATTCTCCAGGTAGTCCGATATTTTCTCATCGTCTAGTATCCCATATTTAATCCCTTTTTCTTCGATATAATCCTTAATGTCCTTGAGAGTAAAAGAAACAGTACTTTCTTTATTTATTGATAAAATTGCGTTCAGCTTATCTTCTGAAACAGTCAAATCGAAATAGGCATCATTTATTGATGAACGAGGGGGTTCAGGCATCTCGGGCGTTTCAGGCTCAGTGATATCGATTTCCTCAAACCGCTGTTGTTTTTTAAGAATCGCATCACATTGATCCCTGGTCATCATATTCGATTCAACCAATATGTCACCGATCATCTTGACGATCTTGGTCTTTTCATAACTCTTTTTTTGCTCCATCAGAGCATGCTCAATATCCTCTTGGGCTGCAAAGTCATTTTTTACAGCAATCATACCGAATTTTTTATCCATCTTTCTTGTTTCAATCACCTTCTGGATAGAAAGAAGAAAATCGAGCTGATTCTGAGACATCATCCCTTGCGCCACCAGGATTTCTCCTAAAAGTTCTTTATTACCGTCAAGTTGTTCCTGTTTTTGAATAGACAATGCTTCCTGGATCTGTTCTTCATCAACAAATTTGTATTTTACAGCCAACTTCCCCACAACCAAGTAGGCATCATCTTGAGAAATTGTATCAATCTCTCCTTCCTTTAACATCGAAACCTGGGGGCTTTCTTTTTCCCTGTTTTCAACCTCAAAATCGACCTTAAAAGAAGTGCCGCAGTTCTTACATGATACCTTGCGGCTCAGAAAAGCTTCAGGTGTCCGGTATCTGCATTCACATGAGGGGCACATCGTTATTCTTTTTTTGTCTTTTTCCATTTTTATTCGCACTTTGAGATGGGATACGAACAATCAAGCATCTACATTCTTATTTTAATCACTGATTATTCTCAAAATTGTAAGCAGAAATCATGCCAAATAGCTTTAAACACCTAAAAATCAATATTTTCGATTGTTCCTCTATTGTTGAATTATTTTAAATCAAAATCAAATGGTTGCGATTTTAAAACTCAGAGATCACTTTCAATTAGGGGGTCTTGAGATAACGGGCCAACGCAATTTTTGCCTTGATTATTTTATTTCGACACGCAAACTCTAAAGGCTTTTAAACACTATTCGGGTGTGTAACTAAGGGCAAAAAGTCATCTTTATATCATTCAAAGACCCAGCGCGGCATTTTTTTAACAGAATTATCCGAACTTTTTTCTAAGACATTGAAAAACGATCATACGGGTTAAATCAGCTGTTTTTTAAACTATCGACGAATCATTATCTTGTCAAGAAGATAAGAGAGTCAAAGGGTTAAGCTATTGACAAATTGAAAGTTTAATGCACTAATACCGTAACTCACGATTGAAGGCTTTCGCTCGAATTGAATAATACTTTTAATCTGGATATTCATTTTATTCACCTTCCAAAGGAGCAGCTTATGAAAAAGAAATGTGGAATAAAATCCTCTGACCTCAGATCGATATGTGACCCAAAAATGTTCACTTTTAAGAATACTGCGGAGGTTGCCCCCCTGGACAACGTCATCGGCCAGAAACGAGCGGTTCAGGCCATCGAGTTTGGTCTTAACATAAAAAGTCCGGGGTATAATATGTTTGTTACAGGGATAGAGGGTACCGGAAAATCGACCATTATCAGAGATATCGTTACTCAGCATGCCAAAATTTTACCCTCTCCGGTGGACTGGTGCATGGTTAATAATTTTAAGGATGAATATCATCCCAAAGCCATTTCTGTTCCCAAGGGGAAAGCAACCCGGTTTTCCAAAACCATGAACAAGTTAATAGATGATTTGAAAAAAGAACTTCCCAAAGCCTTTGAACATGAATCCTATCAGCAAAGACAATCTGAAATCCAAAAAAAACACACAGATCAGCAAAAAGATATCATTAAAAAACTTGAAGCATCAGCATCGCAACACAATATTCAGATTAACAGGACCAAAGCCGGTTACCAAACCATCCCCATCGTAGAGGAAAAGGCGATCTCACCGGAAGAATTTCTCGCTCTCCCAAAGGTAAAACAGACTGAAATCGAAGAAAATATCAGCCTTGTTCAATCCGAAATCGACGTCACGATTCGTGATATCAATAAGATCAATCAGTCGATGAATTCACAGGTTGAAAAACTGATGCAGGAAATAGCGCTCTTTGTTGTAAAACAGCGGATAGATGTCATCAGGGATGAATACAAATCAGGCAAAGATATTTTAATCTATTTAGATGAAGTACAGGCCGACATTCTTGAAAACGTTCAGGATTTTATTGCTTCAACCGAAGCAAAATCACCCATGGAAGGCCTGATGTTTCAAGCCGCCAAGCCCTCTTTTCTGCGTTATCAGGTAAATGTTCTGGTGGATCAAAAGGATTTAAAAGGGGCACCGGTTATTTTTGAGACAAATCCCACGTATCAAAATGTTTTTGGCCAAATCGAAAAAAGAGCCTACATGGGGACAGTGACCACTGACTTTACCATGGTTCAGGCCGGATCAATTTTAAAGGCCAACGGCGGCTATCTGATCATGGAAATCGAATCTATTCTCATGAACCCGTTTATATGGGAAGCGCTCAAACGTACACTTCAAAATAAATTGCTGTCCATAGAAGACGTCGCATCGGGTATGGGATATGGCACATCATCAATACGCCCGGAACCGATCCCGATGGAAGTCAAGGTAATTTTATTGGGCAGTTATCATCTTTTTCATTTGCTCCAGAACCATGATTCAAAATTCAATAAAATATTCAAGGTGCGAGCAGACTTTGATAATGAAGTTATAAAAGATGATGATACCATTCAAAAGTATGCGCGCTTCATCGCCCGGGTCTGCAAAGAAGAGGAGCTTCTTCCCCTAACACCAAAAGGAGTTGCCGCCATCGTAGAATATGGTGAAAAATATATCTCCAACAAACATAAACTTTCCATTCGGTTCGGACCTGTTATGGGAGTTTTAATAGAAGCAGATTATTGGGCCCGAAAACGGAATGCCAAGCAAGTGACAGACAAGGATGTAACCCAGGCATTTACTGAATACAGATTTCGTTATAATCTTTATGAAGAAAAGATACATGAATCCTATGTGGATGATACGATTATGATTGACGTTGAAGGTGATGAAGTCGGCCAGGTGAATGCACTTGCTGTTTTTCAAATCGGCGATATTTCATTTGGGCGCCCTTCTCGTATCACGGCTGAGACCTATATGGGAAAACAAGGTGTCGTCAATATTGAACGTGAAGCCAAGCTCAGTGGAAAAACCCACGACAAAGGCGTTCTGATCCTTTCCGGTTATTTGGGTCGAACCTTTGCTCAAAACTATCCTCTGAACCTATCCATCAGCATCACGTTTGAGCAAAGTTACAGCGGAATCGATGGGGACAGTGCTTCATCCACTGAACTGTACGCTATTACCTCAAGCCTCTCCGGTATACCCATCCACCAGGGAATTGCAGTAACCGGTTCCGTGAATCAAAAAGGAAAAATTCAGGCCATCGGGGGGGTGAATCAAAAAATTGAAGGTTTTTTCGATGTTTGTAAATCAAAAGGATTTACCGGGAAACAGGGAGTTCTCATTCCCAGGGCCAATGTTAAAAACCTGATGCTTAAAAAAGAGGTTGTCGATGCTGTAAAGAAACGTAAATTTCACATCTATCAGGTTTCAACGGTCGAAGAAGGTATCGAAATATTGACCGGCGTCCCGGCAGGAGTACCTGATGAAAACTGGGAATACCCTTTCGATACCGTTTATGGAAAAGTACAGGCCAAGCTCAAAAGGTATTTAGAACGTTCATATGAGCTGAAAAAACAGTTTGAGGCACAAAATGAGACTAACGATTAGTTCGTTTATTTAAGGAATTAATTTTCATGAAGATTATCACTACATCTTTAGAAGGAATTCTCATCATTGAGCCCAAAACCTTTAAGGACAAGCGCGGCTTCTTTATGGAGACTTACAACCGGAACAGATATAACGAGTCCGGAATCAATACGACATTTGTTCAGGATAATCTTTCTTATTCTCTGAAAAACACTGTGAGAGGCCTTCACTTTCAAGTCAAACATCCCCAGGCCAAGCTGATTCAGGTCATCTCCGGCGAAATCTTCGATGTTGCCGTTGATCTCCGGCCCGGTTCTGCCACTTTTGGCAAATGGACAGGGATCCATCTATCGGATGAAAACAGACGGCAGGTGTTTATTCCGGAGGGTTTTGCCCACGGCTTCTGCGTCCTGAGCGAATTTGCGCGCTTTTGCTACAAATGCTCAGATTTTTATGCGCCGGGTGATGAAGGCGGCATTATCTGGTCCGATCCGGATATCGGTATCGAGTGGCCGGTTGAAAACCCGATTATTTCAGAGAAAGACAAACAATATCATAGACTTTCTCGCCTCACTGCCGAGCAACTTCCATCTTTTTAAAATATGATAAAAACACCCCAAAAAGTAGAGCTCCTTGCACCGGCAGGCAATTTTGAAAAACTGGAGATTGCCATACACTATGGTGCAGATGCGGTTTACCTGGCCGGCAAGGAATTCAGCCTTAGAAACTTTTCCCAAAACTTTACCCTTGATGAACTTCAACATGCCGTCAGCTATGCCCGAAAACACCATGTAAAAGTCTATGCGGCCTGTAATGTATATCCAAGAAACAACGAACAAAATTCAATTGTGGATTATCTTCTTTCACTTGGGGGAATCGGGATAGATGCCCTCATCATAGCAGATCCTGGAATATTCATGACAGCATCCAAAGTCATACCCCAAATTCCCATCCATTTAAGTACCCAGGCCAATACAACCAATCTAAAAAGTGTCCTTTTCTGGCAAACACTGGGCATTAAAAGAGTTAATCTTGCAAGAGAGTTGTCCTTAAAAGAAATCAAGGAAGTTGCCCTTCACTGTGACCTTGAAATTGAAGCCTTTGTTCACGGCTCCATGTGCATCGCATATTCCGGGCGGTGCCTTCTGAGCAGCTTTATGGCAAACCGTGACAGTAACCGGGGAGTGTGCGCTCAATCTTGCAGATGGAAGTATGCCGTAGTGGAAGAGTTAAGACCCGGCCAATATATGCCCATCGCTGAAGATGACCGAGGGAGCTACATGTTCAGCTCAAAAGATCTGTGTATGATTGGCCACATCCCCGAAATAATTGAATCGGGTATCGTTTCACTGAAAATCGAAGGACGAATGCGGAGTATCAACTATTTGGCATCGGCAGTTAAGGTTTACCGTGAAGCCATTGATGCCTATTATGAAAATCCAGAAAACTACATGCCCCAAAAAGACTGGCTTTATGAACTCGAAACTGTGAGTAACAGAAGCTACTCTACCGGCTTTTATTTTGACGATCCCCACCAAATATCGCCGGCCTATGAGAATTTGCGACATAGCGGACAAAAATTTATTGGAAAGATCATCGGCAAATCCAAAAAACATGGTATTAAGATCGAGGTACGAAACAAAATTTTCAAAGGTGACACCATTCAGATATTAGGCAGAAAAGGCCCTGTCAAAAATGACAGGATTCATGCCATATTCGATGACCGCGGGCAATCCTTGGCTTTTGCCCAGCCCGGGAGTATGGTGTTTGTTGCAATGGATAACGCGTGTTATCCCAATGATCTTATCAGAAGGGATGATAAAAAGGGCGTAACATGAAAGGTTATATTCAAGTGTATACCGGGAATGGAAAAGGAAAAACCACAGCAGCATTGGGCCTGGCAATACGAGCGGCCGGCGCAGGCCTTAAGGTTTTTATCGCTCAGTTCATTAAGATGGGCGAATATAGCGAAATAAAAGCCCTCAAAAGATTTAAAGATTTGATAACGGTGGAACAGTTCGGAAGTGGCCGTTTTATAAAAGGCACGCCTTCTGCCTCGGACATCGAAGCCGCCCGGAAGGGTGTAGAAAAAATCAAAGCGGCCTTTACGTCAGGTCAACACAATGTGGTTATCATGGAAGAGGCAAACGTCGCTGCAGGGCTTGGGATTCTGTCCGTAGAGGATATACTGAAGATTATGGATGAAAAGCCCAAGGATGTGGAGCTTGTAATAACAGGACGGGGTGCGGATTCCCGAATCATTGAAAAAGCTGACCTGGTGACCGAAATGAAGGAGGTTAAGCATTATTTTCAAAAGGGTGTCAAGGCCAGAATCGGAATAGAAAAGTAATCCCCCTTCCCTCTTTTCAACCCTCATCAATAAATTTAATGGCCGATTCAAATTTTTTGCTGATCGACAGTGTCATCTCAGCTGCATCTTCCAGCATTAAGGCAGCCTTATTCTTGTTTTTCCCTTTTGCTTTTTGAGCCCAATCCCTGTATGTTTGAGCATGATCCTCATTGTGCTTTATCCAGTGTTCAAGTAGTTTGATCATTTTTTCATCAAATGACAAAGCACTCTGGATCTCGTGGTCATGGTGATGATGGGTCATTGATACACTCCTTTATTAGTCCTGAAAAACCTGGTCCTTTGGGCCAGGTCAGAGCCTATGGCTCTTCCTGAAGAAGCGTTGCAAGAGTTTGAAGTGAACTAAAGTTTAAAGTGAGCTAAAGCCCGCCCTGGTGCGAATCGTTAATATATTGATTTGACTTATATATCAATACAAACATGACTTTTTTAGTATAGAGTATTGGTGATCGGTCTGGGCCAGGGTTAAGGAATTCTGTCAATTATATAAAATTAGCGGAGCGAAGCGACTCCATAACTTTAGGCACTTTAGCTCACTTTAGGCACTTCTAACTTGTCGGGCTTGCAAGAGATCAGACCCATCCAAGGGTAACCCAAAGCCTGACCCTCCCTCCGGGGCAGAGCCCCTCTGGGGCGGCGCCTGGACCACAGGATATTTACTATCAGATATCATTAAACAGAAAATTGGGTATTTACAGTCAAAGGATATAACAGTCAAGATATAAAAACCATATGAGAATAACCGGATTCCATTTCAATAAAAAATATATAGGGATTTTACTTCTTTTTCTCTTTGGGATAATATTCGGAAGTATGGGAGGGTTTTTTATCGCCCTGACGAAAGATCTTCCACAAATTAGAAATCTTGAATCTTTCAAGCCATCTTCCATTACGCGAATTTACTCTGCGGATGAAGTGCTCCTTGCGGAATTCTTTTTAGAGAAAAGGGATCCCGTGCCAATAAAAATTATACCCGATAATCTAAAAAAGGCCTTAATCGTTACTGAAGACAGGAGCTTTTATCAGCATAGCGGCATCGATCTTAAAGGAATTCTCAGGGCTATCTTTCGAGATATCAAAGCCGGCAAATTTGTCGAAGGGGCCAGTACCATCACCCAGCAACTCTCCAAAACACTTTTTCTAAAACCGCGCAAAACTTTATTGCGAAAAGCAAAGGAAGCCTTCCTTTCTTTTCAAATAGAGCGCCGATATACAAAAGATGAAATCCTGGAGCTTTACCTTAATCAGGTATACTTTGGCAGCGGCGCTTATGGTGTGGAATCGGCTGCCCGAATATTTTTTGGTAAACCAGTAAGTGATTTAGATCTTTCTGAATGTGCCCTTTTGGCCGGTCTCCCAAAGTCACCTTCGCGATACTCTCCTTTAATTGATAAAGATCTTGCGATTAAACGGAGAAATATTGTTTTAAAACAAATGAAAGATACAAAGGTTATCACTCAAGCTGTCTTTAACATTACAAAAGAATCGCCTTTGAATCTCGCGAAACAATATAAAACCAGGGTCAAAGCACCATATTTTATCGAATTTATTAAATTTTTTCTTGAAAATACCATTGGTTCGTCAAGGCTTTACAAAGGTGGTCTTACCGTTGTCACAACACTCGATTTTAAGCTGCAAGAGGCAGCGGAACTTGCTGTTGAAAAAGGGCTTTCTGCTCTTGAACATAGGATGAAACAACAATTTTTAAAAAATCCTGACCCCCAATGCGCACTCGTTTCTTTGGATGTGTTATCTGGCGGAATCCTTGCCATGGTTGGCGGAAGGGATTTTGCAAAAACCCCTTTTAACCGGGCAACAATCGCCAGAAGACAACCTGGATCTGCATTTAAACCTATCGTTTATGCCTATGCCATTGAACAGGGTTTTTCACAAAGCAAAATTATTCTCGATGCGCCGGTGGCTTTCAAAACTGGAAATCGAAAAAAAGAGTGGCAACCGAATAATTTTTCCGGTGATTATAAAGGTGAAATGACGCTGAGAACGGCACTGGCGCTTTCAAAAAATATTCCTGCAGTAAGGCTTATCGAGATGTTGGGGCCCTCTTCAGTGGCCAGATTTGGTCACACCATGGGCATTGAATCTGCCCTGTACCCGAATCTTTCCCTAGCCCTTGGCACTTCTGGAGTTAAATTGATTAATTTGACAGCAGCCTACTCGGTTTTTCCGAATAAGGGAAAGCTCATAGAACCTTATGGCGTCATGGAGGTCGTTGATGGAAACGGGCGACTGATATGGCGTGTAAAACCTCAAAAAAAAGCCGTTATTTCAAGAGAAAGTGCCGCTGTCATCACAGACATGCTCCACAGCGTCATTCAAGATGGCACAGGCAAAAAAGCAAAGGTTATTCAGCGCCCGGTTGCCGGAAAAACAGGAACAACCAACGAATTCAAAGATGCGCTTTTTGTCGGCTTTTCGCCATCGATTACCACTGGAGTATGGGTGGGTAAAGATACATTTACGACCATTGGCAAAGGAGAAACAGGGGCAAGAGCAGCGCTGCCGATATGGATCGAATTCATGCAAAGAGCTCTCCTTGACAGACCGGTTCAATATTTTGATATTCCGGATGATGTCGTAAAAGTACGCATAGATCCATCAACCGGTCTTCTTGCAACAGAGAACTCCCCCAATGCTGTTAAAGCGCTTTTCAAGAAAGGAACAGAACCCAAATCATCTCGGTAAAATAACTCATGGCTGTTGACTTTCGGTCATAGGTAAAATAAATAATTTGGTAACAATTTAGCCTTTTGAAAACGTTACCACTCTTATGAAACAAATCGATTTCAAGGGAGCGGCAATGTTTTCAAAGGATGACGAGGAAGACGATGATTCGAAAAGCCACCATTAAGGATATAAAAGCCATTCATGCACTGCTTCAGCAATATGGCCGCAAAGGTGAACTTTTACCCCGACCTTTAAGCGAGTTATATGATCATGTGAGGGATTTTACGGTTTACGTTGATGACAAAGACGCCGGCGTTTTAGGATGCTGCGCATTGCAGTTCTGTTGGGATGATCTTGCCGAGGTACGATCCCTGGCAGTGCGTCCGGAACATTTGGGGGAAAGAATCGGATCAAAACTTGTCGAACACGTTCTTTTGGAAGCAACATCTTTTGAAATGCAAAAAGTGTTTGCGCTGACATACCGTCCCGGTTTTTTTAAGCGTTTCGGTTTTCAACAAATAGACAGAGCAGAGCTTCCCATAAAAATTTGGGCGGACTGCATCATGTGTATAAAATTTCCGGATTGTGACGAAATTGCCATGATGAAAAAAATAGGTTAAGTATATATGAGATTCAGAGAAATTGGAGGACGTTTCCAGACGCCCGGTTTTGGCATAATATGCTGACCGCCAACGCTTAGCCAGTTCAAGTCTGGTTTAACGTCTCGCAATTTGCCGTCATCAGGCGGCCTGGCATGATTGGTAAAGGCATAAGTGGCTTGGAAGATACAGATTCCTTCGGTTTTCTCCCGGGCAATAACATAATTTTTTTTAAATGTACGTGCTTTAATGTTATTTGCCTCTGCAATCTGTTCCATTTCACTTTCTTTAAATTTCATCAGAACCGCTTTTGAAGCACCTCTTTCGGAAACCCGTATCAATGCTCTCGATTCGCTGCTTGCTGCATAAACTGTCGAAATAAACCCCATTCTTTTTAAATATTGGGACGCAACAATAGCAGCTGTTCTTCTGCCACCCACCTCAAATGGAAGGCAATAGTACTCAAAAAATTTTTTCTGAACATCTATGCCATACTTATCTCCTTTTTCATACAAATCCTTTGATATATATCGAAGGCTACTTGCCAAATCCTCGGCTGCATCTGCAATCGGCCAATCTATTTTTACATGAAAATGGGAAAGATTGTATCTATTTTTTTTCTTGCCGGCTGGATCCCTCTGGATTAAAAGCGCATAATCCACAGGCAGCAAAAGCTTGAGCAACTCGTGGAAATGGGCAGAATCCAGATATTTCTGATTTCTATCGAATTTATTTGCAAGCGGAAGGGGATCATATCGAAGAAGGTTGGTTTTGGTGGTCCTGTTGGTTCTGAAAAACCTTATATACTTCTTATGGGTTGATGGAATGGTATCTTCTACAAAAATCACCAGAAAGGTATTCTGGCAGTTATATTCCACAGCCGGAATGCGCGCCCGAGGCTTCAACTCACGTTTTTCAACAAATGGATAGGGGATATTTTCACTAAGAAAATTATTATAAGAATCGATCAAGGAGTACTGAAACATCTGTTGGTCAAGCTCATCTCTCAACAATTCATAATAAGAACGCCTTAATCTGTTTTCCTGACTCAGCTCTTCTCTGACAGACCAGAATGCCAATCGCCTCTCCTTTCGGTATCCGTTGAACGATAGGATTCGCTTTATCTTTTTGAATTTTCTCTTATAATAGCATTGTTTTATAAAATCGTCAACGCATTACCGTCATCATTTTCCATTATACTTTTCAAGCCATTGATACAAGGGCTCTCTATATTTGTATGCCAAAAATATAACAATCAGGCAAAGTCCCATTATCACTGCAAACAGGCCGTATCTCTGTTCGAAAATGTATGACCCCTGAAGGCTCAGCATCAATGTCCCCGGCATTCGTCCGATGCCTGTGAGTATGAGGAAGATCTTTAAAGGCAGTGCACTCAAACCTAAAAATAAACACAGGTAGTCTTTGGGAAATCCGGGAATAATAAATAAAATAAACAGAACAATGACCCCCTGGCGTTTGATAATCTTATCCAAACGATCCAGTTGACGTTCAGGGACCAGCTTCCTGACAAAACGTTTTCCCATAAAACGGCCAATTGAAAAATTGATCCACGATCCTGCTGTCAGTCCGATGCTCGAATATATAAATCCCTTTGCGGTACCGAATAAAAAGCCTCCGATAAAACCTGTGGCTTCACCTGGAAAAGGTGCGAAAAGCACTTGGAGAATCTGAATGATGATAAAAATTACAGGTGCACCATGACCAAACGAAGCGACAAAGCTTTTAATCTGCTCTTGGTCCGAAAAAAGATGATAGTAGTAAATGATTTTTTCCCACAAATAAAGACGGTACACATAACCTAATAAAATAAGAACACAAACAACCGCAACTGCAATGAGTATTCGATGGATATTTTTATTTGTGGATGTTATATTTTTTGTCAAAGTAATAATTATCGTTGGTCACCGGTCATCATTCAATTGATTATTGACTATTGCTATCATCTATATAGTGTCCAGCGCAGCAACAGCCGGAAGGGTCTTCCCCTCCAGAAGCGCAAGGAAGGCTCCGCCACCCGTGGAAATATAGCTTATTCTTTCGGCTTCGCCGCTCCTATGGACAGCGACGTCTGTATCTCCTCCCCCAACAATTGAAAGTGCATGGGAATCAGCAACACTTCGAACCATGGCGATTGTTCCTCGACTGAATGCATCTATTTCAAATACACCTAAGGGGCCGTTCCAGACAATGGTTTTGGCATCATATAATGCTTCGGAATAGAGCAAGGTTGTTGCAGGACCGATGTCCAACACCATCCAATCATCAGGAATTTCCTGTATAGGTACGATCTTGATATTCGCTTTGGAATCCATACGGTCTGCCACAACCGCATCCACCGGCAGATAAAACTTAATACCATTTTCAGTTGCTTTTTTAATTATTGATGCGGCCGTTTCAACAAGATCCATTTCTACCATTGATTTTCCCATGTTCCAGCCCCTACTTTTCAGAAAAGTGTTTGCCATGGCTCCGCCGATAATGAACTTGTCAACATGATGCAGCATATTTTCAAATGCCCCGATTTTGCTTGACACCTTTGCTCCGCCTACAATCGCAACCAGAGGGCGTCGGGGATCAGTCATTGCCTTTTGAAAATAGTCGAGTTCCCTTTGAAGCAAAAAGCCCGCGCCGGATATCGGTGCATATTTTGTTATTGCAACAACCGACGCATTGGTACGATGAGACACGGCAAAAGCGTCATTTATATAAACATCACAAAGTTTGCCCAGTTGTTTCGCAAATGTATCGTCATTTTTCTGTTCCTCAGGGTGGAATCTTAAATTTTCCAGAAGCACCACATTGCCGTTTTTCATTTTGTTTACCAGCTTTTTTACTTCAGAACCGATGCAGTCTTTTGCCATGACAACCTTCGCTTTTAAAAATCTTCCCAAACGCTTTGCTACAGGAGAAAGGCTCATTTTGGCTGTTCTTTTCCCATCGGGTCTCCCCAGGTGTGAAGCGATGATAAGCTTTGCATCATTATCCAGAATATATCTTAAGGTTGGCAATACGGCCTGAATCCGGGTATCATCGGTAATGTTTTGTTGTTCGTCCAACGGAACGTTAAAATCGACCCTGACGAAGACTTTTTTCCCCGTAATATCTATTTCCTTTATGGTTTTCATCACTCCCTCCTTTGATGCACTCCTTTAATCCTCTTTCTTAACTTACGCTTAAGTTCTTTTTTCTTTGACCATCTTTCAAGAAAGCTCATCATACCGGAATCATATGCCCGGTCCACAATTTCTTCTCTAACCTTCACTCCACCGGCACCTCCCATGGCTGATCGTAAACACGCTGTTTTGTGCATGCATTCAAGACACGCGTCCGGTGTGTTTCTTAACCCGTCTTTGGTTTTTGGAAAAACAGTCTCGAGTTTACCAAAGCATTCAGGATATTTTTTATCTATACATTTGTTTGTCATTTTTTGCTGTTTTGAGCATTTGGATTTGAAATTTAAGCCTGCTTATTCTGCAGATCATATTCACGATTCATCCGGGATATGTAGCCCTCGTCCGCAAAACTGAAGTAACAGTTATTCCCGACGATGATATGTTCATGAACTGTAATGTCGACAACCTTGGATGCAAAAACAAGACGGCGCGTAATGGCGATGTCTTCTGGTGATGGCTTCGGGTCACCCGATGGATGGTTGTGTGCGAAAATAAGCGCTGCAGCATGATGATTAAGGGCTGCAAGAAGAACTTCTCTTGGGTATACAGAACTGGCTGTCAGGGTCCCTTCAAAGAGTGTTTCTGTGGAAATAACTCTATTTTTTGCATCTAAAAACACCGCATTAAAGCACTCCCTGGGTTTATCTCTTAACCTGTGATAAAGATATTCAAAAAGTTCTTTGGAATTGTTCAAGGGGTCTTTATGTATTAATCGTTTTTCAAGATAGCGATCTGCAGCAGCTTTTATCAGCTTGATCCCGAATAGATTTTTGGGGCCGATTCCCGGCACTTCGCAAAGCGACTTGGAAGAGGCTTCGAACACACCCTGGAGTGTTTTAAATTTATTCAAAGCCGCCTTTGCGGCGTCCTTACAATCTTTTCGGGGCATAGCCAATGTCAAAAGCAGTTCAATCACCTCATAGTCATGAAATCCTTCCAGGCCGGAATTCAGAAACTTGTCCCGAAGTCTTTTCCGATGCCCTTCTCCTTTATGCGTATGGACAATCTCTACCTTAGATTTCGGATTTGAGGCGGGAATTTTTTTCATTTTAAGGTAAAATCATGTGGATGCAATCGTTAAACAGCAAGAAGCAGTATGGTCACGGATAAGGCGTAAAGAAAATGTCAGGATTAAATATTAAATAGACAACCATCAATATACCATCAGATTATACCTCGTCCAGCTCTTGTTTCAGATCCCGGGTCATGAGTCGGTGTACAGCCTCTTTGGGTGGAATATCATCATAAAGAACATGATATACTTCATGAGAAATCGGCATTTCGACACCAAGTTTTCGTGACAGATTGTAAACCGACTTGGCTGTTTTTACCCCTTCCGCCACCATCGTCATTTCAGAGAGAATTTCATTTAATTTCATGCCCTCTCCGATTTTTTTTCCCACGGTGTGGTTTCTGCTAAGGTCTCCGGTGCACGTCAAAACCAAATCACCAACACCGGCAATTCCGGCGAAAGTACGCGGATTGGCGCCGAGCTTCAACCCCAACCGGCGCATCTCTGTCAGCCCTCTGGTAATTAGGGCCGCCCTTGTATTTAATCCCAGGCCGAGGCCATCTGTAATTCCGGAGGCGATTGCGATGACATTCTTAACCGAACCTCCCAGCTCAACACCGATCATATCGTTGTTTGTGTAGACCCTGAAATACGGTGTTGCAAATATATGTTGAACAAAATCGGCCACTTTTTGGTTTTTGGATGCAACAGCGACAACAGTGGGAACTTTCCGAACAACTTCCCGTGCAAAACTCGGCCCTGAAAGGACCGCAAAAGAACCTTCGGGAATCTCATTAAATATTTCTCTTAACACACCGGACATGGTCAAGTGGGTTTTATTCTCAATACCTTTAGAAGCCGACACAATGATCGTCTCTGTGGAAATATGCTCGCGGATTTTACTCGCGGTTTCACGCATAACATGAGATGGAACAACCAGGAGCACAAGATCTTTTCCCTTAACAACTGCTTCAATATCGTTGGAAGGACAAATATGATCTGAAAGAGAAACACCAGGGAGAAAAACTTTGTTTTCTCTGTATGATTCGATCTGGTCTTTTACCTCCTTTTCAAATACCCACAAATCGACTTTAAAACCTTTCAATGCCAGAAGATTGGTCAAGGCGGTTCCCCAGCTTCCAGCACCCACGACACCGATCTTCACTTTACTTACATCCATTTGCATATTCACCGGCATGCCACCTCATTCTTCGCTTAAATAATCTTCTTTTTCCGCCAGCCTTGCAATACCGACGACTTTCTCTCCCAGCCCCATTCCAATAAGCTTTACCCCTTGGGTGTTACGGCTGATAACTGAAACTCCAGCAACAGATATTCGGATAAGCTTTCCGGAGTCGGTCATAAGCATCAAATCATCATGTTCATCTACCAGGCGTATGGAGACAACCTGTCCGTTTCGCTCACTTGTTTTAATCGTAATTACACCCTTACCTCCACGTTTTTGCAAAGGATATTCATCAATGGACGTTCTTTTTCCATAACCGTTTTCCGTTGCCGCAAACAGGGTCTGACCATGGCTTAAAACTTCCATTCCAACAATTCGGTCACCCGAAGCGAGCCTTAGCCCGCGAACGCCTCTTGTCACACGACCGCTGTGTCTGACATCAGATTCGTGAAA
Organism: uncultured Nitrospinaceae bacterium; assembly: GCA_964195835.1. GTDB lineage: Bacteria > Desulfobacterota > Desulfobacteria > Desulfobacterales > UBA11574 > UBA11574. The sequence goes on from CAXMTB010000019.1 coordinate 22,591, forward strand.
CCGAATCGATTTACCCGTTGCCGATCCTAAAAAGACATTTAGGGTTCCATCGGTAATCCGTGCTGCAATCAACTCGTCGCCCGGAACCAGGCTTAAAGCGATAATGCCCCCGACTCTGGGTCTGGAATATGCCATAAGATCCGTTTTTTTGACCAAACCGTTTCGTGTTGCCATAATAATGTGATATCCCGGTTCAAACTTTGGAACAGCGAGAACGGTTGTAAGCTTTTCATCTTTACTCAAATTGAGAAGATTGACAATCGCTTTGCCCCGACTGGCACGGCCTGCCTGTGGAATGTCATAAACTTTGCACCAGTATACCTGGCCCTGATTCGTAAAAAAGAGAAAGGTATGGTGGGTGGAAGCGACAAAAAGATCGGCAACAAAATCGTCTTCTTTAACACCCATGGCCATCTTTCCCTTACCTCCGCGCAACTGTTTTGTGTAGAGCGTAATGGGATTCCGTTTGATATAGCCGCTTTTTGAGATCGTAACGACCATATCCTCTTCAACAATCATATCTTCAAGGGTTATTTCTTGGGTTGATTCAACAATCACTGTCCTGCGCTCATCACCAAACTCTTGCTGAATCTCTGAAAGCTCATCTTTGATAATATTTTCCACAATACGCTCACTGCCAAGAATTTCCTTGTACCATGAGATATCCTTAAGAATATTTTTATATTCTTCGAGTATCTTTTCCTGTTCGAGTCCAGTGAGTCGCTGTAGTCGCATATCGAGAATGGCCTGTGCCTGAATTTCAGTCAGAGAGAAATTCTGAATCAGAGCCGTCTTCGCCTCCATGGGAGTCTTTGACTCCCGGATGAGGAAAACAACATCATCAAGGTTTTCTAAAGCGGTTTTCAAACCCTCTAAAATGTGGGCCCGCGCTTCAGCTATTTTCAGGTCATATTGTGTCCGTCGGATGATGATTTCTTTGCGGTGAAATATAAAATACTCAAGGATTTCCTTTAATGTAAGAATCTTCGGTTGGTTGCTCACAATCGCAAGAAATATAATACCGAAACTGTTTTCCATCTGTGTGTGTTTATACAGCTGATTGACAACCACTCCCGCTATCTGATCTTTTTTCAAAGCAATTGCAATTCGCATCCCTTCTCGATCTGACTCATCCCTCACATAGCTGATACCTTCGATTCGCTTGTGTTTCATCAATTCCGCAATCTTTTCGATCAATCTTGCCTTGTTGACCTGATAGGGAAGTTCTGTGACAACAATTGTCTCTCTTCCGGTCCTTTTATCCTTTTCGATGACGGCCCTGCCCCGAATTCGAATGATACCCCGGCCGTTTCGATATGCTTCATGAATCCCCTTTATGCCGTAAATAATACCGGCCGTAGGAAAGTCGGGCCCTGGAATATATTCAAGAAGATCTTTCCAGGTTAGATCAGGATTGTCGAGGATGGCTTTGATGGCTTCAATGATCTCAAAAAGATTGTGGGGCGGAATATTGGTCGCCATACCCACAGCGATACCCGAAGACCCGTTGATCAAAAGATTGGGCACTTTGGCAGGGAGTATGGTTGGTTCTGTTAATGATTCGTCATAATTGGGTACGACATCAACGGTCTCTTTGTCCAAATCCTCCAACATTGCATGGGCCATGCGCATCATTCTGATTTCTGTATACCGCATTGCTGCGGCAGGATCGCCGTCAACAGAACCGAAGTTGCCCTGCCCGTTGATCAAGGGATATCTTAAAGAAAAATCCTGGGCCATCCGCACAATGGTATCGTAAACAGCGGTGTCACCGTGAGGGTGATATTTACCAATGACATCACCGACAATTCGCGCTGATTTCTTATACGGCTTATTATAGTCATTTTTAAGCTCTCTCATTGCAAACAGGATGCGTCGATGGACGGGTTTTAGACCATCACGGACTTCCGGCAGAGCTCTTCCGATAATCACGCTCATGGCATAATCGAGATACGATTTTTTCATCTCGCTCTCGATACTGATTTGGGGAGATTTTTCAGGAATCAACATATTTCAACTCTATTATTTGTTAGTAGTTAAATTGTAACATCTTGATTTCAGATGCATTAATGGCGAGCAACTATCCCTTTTAACCGGCAAATAGCGCCGCCACAATAGGATGGGTTTTGCTCTCCGTTAAAATAGATTATCATATCATAATTTTTAATTTATTTTGTCATTTAGGTTTAAGCAGTTTATAGATTAAAGGAGCCTGTGTGTCAAATAAAAGCCAATATAATAAGAATCTTTTTAGATGTTTATCCAACACGAATTGATTAACAGTTGAATTGCCGAACAACCAAAATTCCGATATCATCACAAAATGCCCAAAGCTTCCCCCAACACCTGGTAGGGTTTGGGAAATTCCGGCTGAAAGTTCTGATAAAATGTCACCGGATAACGGGCGCCGACCTTTTTCCCTGCGTTTTTCAAACCTCTAACCAAATTTTCAAGCAACATTCCAGGAATAGAAAACACCATTTCATCGTCTTGGGTCATGGAAAATATTCGATCTCCCATCCCCGGAATAGCAACCCGTGGAGATTGGGTCTTATAAGGAGCAATAAGATATTCGCTGCATTCGACCTTTCCCCCGAAATTTCCTGGAATGCGACGGCTTTCTTCAAAAACCAGTCCTTGAATCATGCGCATTACCTGGGCAGGATTGCCAAAAAATGCCACCGTATCCGGATCAAACAAGCCTTTTTGCAAAGGCGCCAAAACAATGGCTTCACATGCTGCATTCTCCAATCGAACCATTTCATCAACTTCTTTGCGACCCTTTTCTTCGGTCTGGGAAAAATCTACCTCACAAAACAACTTCCCAAGTGTTTCAGCCGGGTCAGCAGCACCACTAAATCCAAATGCGATCATTGCAGGAACACAAATCAGATCTTCCTTGGTGAGACCCACCGTCCATCCATATGTTCTCGCCATGGTGACGCCCTGACATATGGTGACCCTCTTACCCAAAACTATTGAAGGCTGACGGGTTTTTTCGGGGAAAGTCGATTTATCTTTCAAAAACTTAACTGCAACAGGAAAGGTTTTCAGTCTCAGGTTGTTTTGGATAAATTCTGCCGATTCCTGGTAATTCACTTGTGTCATGAAACACCTCCTTAATTTAACGTCTCTAAATTTCTACAACTTAATAAAAATATAGACTATTTATGAGGTTTGAACACTTGCCTCGAATATGGAATAATGGAACAGTGGAATCCTGGAAGGTTGGTTTTTAAAGGATAGTATCCATTTTTGATTTTTCCTCAAAACAAATTCTACCATTAACCCAACATTACATTATCCCAGAACACATTATTCCATTGTTCCAGCATTCCATCATTCCAATTGGGGCGAAGCCTTTAACTTTATATTATGTCTTTGTCTTCACCATGCGTTTTCAAAGGCTTTTTAGCCATATTCGCCTGCGAAACTTAAATAGTGTCTGTTCAGAAGTTGGATATTTTGTTCAAGATCAAGGCATGCGAGAAAATTAACCACAGGCATCTAGTTGATATTCCGAGGATTAATTTTCGAGCATAACGAAGAGATTGGGCAAAATAACTATTTATGGACAGGCACTAAGTATATATTTTGCTTATAGACGAAGCGCCAAACACAGCCCGTCTTTTTCAGGAGAATGAAGCGGTAAAAATGAAAACAAACTCACCGGTCTGAATTCCCTGGAACTGAATATTGCTGTGTTGAAAGGATCAGCGTCTTCAAATCCAACATTATCTGCAACAAGCAGCCCGTTTTGTCTCAGAAGATCGCGACAATACGGCAATGCCGTATCGTAGTCTACTTTGTCGATATCCATAAAAATCAAGTCAAAGGGCGCAGGTATTGTTTTCATTTCTTCAATTGCATCGCCAACCCGAATCTTAATCTGATCATCAAAACCCGCCTGTATGAAATTTTTCCGAGCCCTGGCCGCCATTACCGGATCATTCTCCAGAGTTACTAGCTGCCCTTTTAAATTCTCAAATGCTTCCGCTAGAAAAATGGCGGAATACCCAGTTGCCGTGCCGAGTTCCAGAATTCTTTCAGCCCGAATTATTCTGGCCAGTATAAAGAGGAGTTCACCAACTACCGGACCGACAATGGGGATTTCCTCACGAAAGGCTTCTTCTTCCAATTCCTTGAGCAATGCACTTCTTTTTGGAATAAACCGTCTAAAATATTTTTCCGGGTTTTTTATAAGTACGGACACGCTGCTTCTCCTATGAAAAACATCGCCTGAAAGCTCTCCAGCATATAATTAAATTTATCTCTACCTTCGACTTCAAAGGTGTTTTAGCCATATTCCTGTGTGAGACTTGCCTACTAAGTTTGATGAATTCGCAAAAAGTCAGAATTCGACGGCAAAGTAAAAAGCTTCAAATTCAAGGCGCGCAAATTCCGAGGAATGAGGTGTACTTATCGTACGCCGCAGTGACGAGGAATGCAGCGCAACGCAGAAGTTGAACTTTTTACGAAGCCGTCAGGTTTCGGGAGACAACTCAAACGCAACACCCGGTTCACTGAGAATATTGGGAGTACCGGATTCAAACTGAAGAAACAGTTTTTCTTTTTGTCCGTCTATTTCGGGAATGTTGTTCTTCCAATCGAAAAGCCGACAGGTGTCCGTCAAGTCGTTTGGCATTGAACATCGGATAAAGGGCATCATGGGATCACCGACAATCGATTTGTAATTGAACATCATGGCCTCATCTACCGGAAATTGGTCAAGTTCAAAAAGCTGAATTAAATAAATAAAACAGTCGCCTTGAAAAAAATCGCTCATTTCTCGATATTTAACGATCCGGTCTTTAAACTTAAGAATGGCCAGGTATGGATTTTCCGCATCGATGATCAGGCTGAATTCACCATGACGTCTATCTTTTTCGATTGTTTCCTCCTGACTCGTAGCATATGTAAAATTTCCAATAAAGTACATTCGCCTTCCTCCTGTTTTAAATTTGGTTTCATCTATATTATTAAAGTTTTGCACCTTTTTTCAGCCGCGTCAATAAAGCGTAGCAGGCCGCGAAGTTTTTTCTTGTCCGCCTCACCGCAAGCGGCATCTTTGACCGGTGGGAAGGTAACATCATATGGATTCAATCGTTATTCGAGTTCGAGACTTAAGGATATTATTTAATACCATACTTAAGATTGTTCAACAACCTCATAAAAGTTAGGGTCTTCGACCCAATTGGAATAATGGAATGATGAAGTAATGGAATGATGAGTTTTAAGGATTTTTTTGACAATTTAAATAGTTTTTTTCAGCTCTTATTTTCAATATTCCAACATTCCATCCTTCCATACCAATGGATCGAACGAATTACCATTAAAAGACTCTTAATATCGACGAATTGTAGAATTTCCGAAACATTAAATTATGGACCAGCATGATTCTTCGGTATTTTTTCTTATACGAAGGGATATCCACAGGCCTAAACCTGCAACATTTGTGAAACAAGTTGGCACACGTTTTAAAATCTTTAAAAATACCCGGTTTTCTTTAACGAAACCCTAAGGCTAAAAAACATTCCCTTATTACGTTTCCTTTTTGCGAGAGGATTTAACTTGACAATGTCAGAATGCGTCCATAGTTTCCTCCATATTTTTACAGCGTCTGATCTGCAATCTAAATTGATTTGAAAGGAAATCCTATAAATTGACAAAAACGGTGGGAAATCATGTTTATGCAAGATGATATCAAAGAAAATTTGCCTCTGTTTCTCGTCGAGCTTTATCACCGAACCCTTGGTGATGGTTCCGTCAAAGTTTCCATGTTTGATATTGGCGAATCTTTGGGGCTTGATCGAAAACTTTCTCTTAGAACAGCCGAAGAACTCATCGGAACCGGTTTGGCTGAAATCAAGACCCTTAGCGGCGGCATTGGGATTACCGCTGATGGAGTAACCGAAGCACAGCAATTGGGAGCTTCCCTCCTATATAATAAGGAATATAAGATTTGAATGGTGCTGAAACAACTTCGATCAATAGCAACAATGCATTTGGTGGCGAGACGTTTCGGTCCCAACTGATACCACTTTTTCTCATAGCATCCATTTTTTTATTAAACTTTACTTCCCGAATTGTTTTAGCACCATTACTACCCACAATTGAAAATAATCTGGGATTGAGTCACGGTGATGCGGGTTCACTGTTTTTTTTTCTTTCTATAGGTTACTTCATATCACTCTTGGGATCCGGGCACATATCTTCTCGAATCAGCCATAAGAAAACCATCGTTTTTTCGGCCATAGCCGTGGGCATTGCACTTTCAGCTATTTCTTTCAGCAAAAGTCTCTTTACGTTACGATGTTGTGTATTTCTTTTGGGAATATCAGCGGGAACCTATCTTCCGTCGGGGATTACGACAGTAACATCTCTGGTTAATTCCAAAGACTGGGGGAAAGCCATGGCCATTCATGAACTTGCCCCAAATTTGAGCTTTATATTGGCGCCCTTGCTGGTAGAAATGCTCCTTCACTGGTTTTTCTGGCGACATATTTTATTATTGATCGGAACAGGTTCTGTAATTGTTGGAATTGTATTTGCCCGCTTTGGCAAGGGAGGCAATTTCTTAGGAGAAGCTCCGAATTTTTCTGCTATCAAAACAATTATAAAGACACGCAATTTCTGGATCCTGATTTTTTTATTTAGTTTGGCCATTACCAGCACGCTCGGAATTTACAATATGCTTCCGTTATACCTGGTCGCTGAACATGGTGTAAGTCATGAGTGGGCAAACACTCTGGTGGGAATTTCCCGCATATCGACCCTGGGGATGGCGTTTTTAGCAGGATGGGCAACGGATCGTGTGGGACCAAAGACAGTTTTGTTATGCGTATTTTTTGTCACCGGAATTCTAACTTTACTATTGGGCATTGCCTCTACATACTGGGTTATTATCGTCGTATTTCTTCAGCCGGTTTTGGCGGTATGCTTCTATCCCGCAGGCTTTTCGGCATTATCATCAATAAGCACATCTGAAAACAGAAATGTGGCCATCTCATTGACCATACCCATTGCCTTTGTCTTGGGGGGTGGTGCTGCTCCGGCTTTCATTGGAATTATGGCGGATTTAGGCTACTTTTCCTGGGGCATCAGTCTTTCCGGGGTCCTAATCACGACCGGTTTCTTTTTATCCTTTTTTCTTCACCTAAAGTAACAGACAATGGATTTCTGAAAAACGATCTCAACTTGATATTTACAGTTCAAGTTTGATATCTATCAAATTGTTTATGATGAGATCATGGCAAAATGCCTCGGAACTCCAAAAGCTGATTTCTATGGTATTATTCTCTTATCGCAGGTTTAAGTGAAACTGTGATATGTAGGAGATATCTGAAATCTTAACGGCGAAGATAACACGCATACGAACATGTCGGATTCATTCATTTGTTAGGCTATCCAGTAATGGTCACTTAGAATCTTATAATTTTATAGGCGTTCTATGTTGTTTTATTAAAGGGTACACCCTCGAATTTGCAAAAATTATTATCGGCTTGTCCCCATCTTTCATTCGAAGCTTATCACTTAGGGCTTGATAAGAAGCAATGGACGAGGAACAGTATAGGACCGCTCTATTTTTTTTTAACGAGACCTTTAAATTTCCAGAATAAATAAAAAGGCTCCTCCTTAATCATGTCTCTGGACTTTAAATACTCGGCATATTCATTAGCAATCAGTCCAAGACCGCCCCCTATGTCAGGATAGTTGTCGCATGAGTTAAAACCCGCTATAAGAGGGGGCAGGAGGAAAACTCATGCGATATCCACCTGAACGTAAAGAATCCGTGCTGCGAAAAATGATGCCGCCGCACAATCGATCCATCAAACAGTTAGCCCAGGAAGAAGGCATCTCTGAAGCCACTCTTTTCAACTGGCGTAAGCAGGCTCGAGAGAAAGGTTTGTTGTTGCCAGACGGCGATAGCGGCCCGGAGGGCTGGTCAGCCCGGGACAAGTTTGCAGCCGTTTTGGAAACTGCAACTTTCAACGAAACTGATCTGGCCGAATATTGCCGGAAAAAAGGGATATACCCTGAACAACTTTCGCAATGGCGTAAAGCTTGTGAAAGGGCCAATGACTGGGAGCGGGAATGCTCTCGTCGTTTGAAAACTGAAAAGAAGGCAGATCGCCAGCGTATCCAACAATTGGAACGGGAATTGAGACGGAAGGAAAAGGCGTTGGCGGAAACGGCAGCTTTGCTGGTGCTGCAAAAAAAAGCACAGGCGATTTGGGGGGACCCAGAGGACGAATGATCAGCGAACCGGATCGCCGTAAAACTATTGAGCTGATCGAAATGGCCCGCGAGGCCGGCGCACGATTGATACCAACCTGCCAGGTTTTGGAAATTAGCGCCAGGACCTATCAGCGCTGGACAACGGGAGGTAGCGTCTTGAAGGATCAACGCCCGGAGGCCATACGGCCTATTCCAGCCAACAAGCTGACGCTGGATGAAAGAAAGCGTGTACTGGATATGTGCCATCAGAAGGAAAATGCCAGTCTGCCTCCGTCGCAGATTGTGCCCAAATTGGCTGATCAGGGTCA
>CAXMTB010000020.1:0-19193 GCA_964195835.1 uncultured Nitrospinaceae bacterium
TGTCAGGCTGGCATCGGAATTGGGGCTGGACGGCCAAGCGCTTGGGGTTGCGCTGGAACAGGGAGATTTTGAGAAAAGTGTTTTGGCGGAGGAGCAAGATGCACAACGCTATGGTATCAGGGCTGTTCCGGCGTTTGTTTCCGGTGGTCAGATGATGTTGAGTGGGGTACAGCCTTTGGGTCGACTCAAGGATTTGGTAGAATGGGCGCGTTCAATATCTCATGGACGTACATAAGGAGTGTGGTCAAACCTTGATCCTTCATTAAAAGAGGGTGTCAGGGGCAAACGCACATTTACTTGGGTTAAAAAAATCGATTTAATTAGCCTTATTTTTTACGATATCTGTAATTGAATTGGTATTGAGATATTGGCAAGAAAGCAAAAGTTTGATTTCGGTTAGAAATCTTCAATTTTCGATAATTGAAAGTTCAGGCACTACAGCACTCATTGACAACAATATACAGCGTTTAAAGCCAATGCACTTGCTGCTGGTATCTTAACACCTGAATCTTGCACAAACAATCTTGAGATATTAAAAATAATATAATAATTTTAGAATTACTATGGGTCATCTCTAATTAACCAGAAAAATTGATCTGGCCAAAACCGAACATATTCTGCAGACTTATCCCCGGTTTGCCTGCGGAAAAAGGAGCTTGTCACATGAAGCGCCTGTTTAGAGTTATCCCGAAAAATGTACAGGCAACTGTTCTGTTACGCTGTTTCGGATTTTTTAAAATTCCATTGTTATTTTTTGTAAAACCTTCTGTCATTGAGATATCTAATAGTAGAGCAGTAGTGAGTATTCCTCTGCGCCGGAAGACAAGAAATCATTTGAATTCAATGTACTTTGGCGCCCTGGCAATCGGAGCTGATTGCGCGGCAGGGCTGATCGCCATGAAGCTTATACGACGGAGTGCCCAGGATATATCTTTAATTATTAAAAGCATGGACGCAGAGTTTTTCAAACGCGCAGAAGGCGATGTACATTTTACTTGCGATCAAGGCCACGAGATTTCCAAATTAGTTGCTGCTGCCATCGAGTCAACTGAGAGAGTCGAATCTCCAGTTAATGTTACTGCTAGGGTTCCCGACAAGTTTGGAGAGGAACCGGTAGCCAGGTTTACTTTAGTACTATCTCTTAAGAAAAAGTCATAGATTGAAAAGTTATTCTTTACAGAAAAAATAGCAGGAGACGGTGGCGATGGATTCCTTAAAAACAGATTTCACAAAACAGTTTGATTTAAGATATCCTATAATTTGTGCTCCCATGTTTCTTGTGAGCTCAGTTAAAATGGTGGTTAGTGCAAGTGAGGCAGGAGGAGTGGGAACCTTTCCAGCCCTAAATTACCGTCCCATTGAAAAATATCGTCAAGTCATCAGAGAGATAAAAGGTCTGACCACAAAACCTTTTGGAATTAACATTATCGTTCAAAAGTCTAACAAATACCAGTATGAACAAATCGACCATGCGCTTGATGAGAGGACCCCCTTAATCATAACGTCTTTGGGAAATCCAAAGGAGGTGATTCGGCTATCGCATCAAGTGGGAACCAAAGTTTATTGTGATGTAGTGGGATTTGAGCATGCAAAGAAGGTCGCTGATTTGGGGGCTGATGGGCTCATAGCGGTGGCCTTTGGTGCTGGTGGTCATGCCGGAGACATTTCGCCTTTAGCCCTTATTCCTAATTTAGCGAGGATGATTAAATTGCCGATCATTGCCGCAGGCAGTATTGTAGATGGAGCTGGAATGGCGGCAGCGTTTGCTCTAGGAGCTTCTGCGGTCTATATGGGAACACGTTTTATTGCCTCGAAAGAAGCAGAGGTCGCAGAAAAATACAAAAACACAATTGTTGGTGCAGTGTGTGAAGATATCGTAAATACTGACAGAGTAGATGGATTCCCCGGCAATTTTATACGAACTAAAGAACTGGAGGCCCTGGGTCTGGAGAAGGGGTTGATTGAAGAAATACTCACAAAAAACAAAAGAATTAAACGAGTTATTTCACTCAGTCGCGCCGCACGCGCTCTATTTGGCGCGACGGATTCGAAGGTTTCTTATAAAACCGTCTATTCAGCAGGCCATGGAGTTGGACTTATCGATAAGGTTTTATCGATTCAAGAGATAATGGAAAAAACCGTAAAGGAATACAAAAAAATTAAAGCACAATTACCTTAGCATGGGAAATACCGCCACTGGGTGTTTTCTGCCTATATGATATCCTCGCTCTGTCACAGGCCCTTTCATTTTGAATACTGCTATAAAACACCGTATCATGTTTATAAAAAATCGTGTGATATCGTTTTTTCAATAGGGGCAAATTCTTTATCGGGTTTGCCTTTTTTGCATTTTTGTAAGAAATAAGATATATGTACTGGAACTTGAGATGCTTGAACTTGTGCTTTTGGCAAGATATCTGTACTTTTTATGATTTCGGTAAGAGGTCTTCACTTTTCGGAAATTGAAGCTTCTAACACGAAAGCATGGATCTATCACACTCCTCCTTTCCATCGATTCATCTCACCCATCAATGCCACAAAGTAGCACAACTATTTAAAATCATTATTTTATTGACACAATCAAGATCTTAAAATAGTGTATTAAGGAAGAATCTCTTTTGAAATCAGTCCTATATCTCGTCTCAGTTTCCATTGTGAAACATTTCTTATTCTGATGACCCTCCTGCCCCCTCTTATAGCGGGTTTTAACTCATGCGACAACTATCCTGACACAGGGGGCATACCAATAAGAAGTAATTAAAGCTTATAGGGATTTTTATTTTAAAAAAACTATAATGAAAAACATAGATTCATATACGTAAATTTTCCACAAAAAAAATCGGCAAACCCTATGTAAGATTTGCCGACAATTTGCCGACAATTTACTGACTGTTTACTGACTGGATTATTAAAAACAACCTATTGATATTACTTGTAAATAATGGTGGAGGCGGCGGGAGTCGAACCCGCGTCCGGAAACATTCCGCATAGGCATCTACATACATAGCCTGAAATTTCGCTTTCGCCTTTTTTAGTCTCCTCCAGGCAGGATGCTTAAAAGGCTATCCTGTAAGAATATTCGCCGATCCGTTAACAGGAATTCGGGACCAGCTATCCTGCTCGTCGACGCCCTTACCGAATTAGCAGGAATGGTTCGGCAGGACGCTAGCCTTTAAGCGGCTAGAGCGTAATTATAATCATCTGCAATTATGTTTATTTTCCCACCTTTTTTACAAGCTGGCAGGAGCTTGGTATGCAACTTGTGCTTCTTTATCCCCGTCGAAGCCGTTTCGCCCCCATATATTGTGAAAATTATTGAAAAGAACATGTTTGATTTCTAAAGTTAAGTAAATATCGTCCATTTGTCAAGGATAATACCCTTAAATCATGACCTGAAATGTAAATTTACGGGTTTTTTCCTCTTTGGATACACCGCCATCCGGAATGAATGTCCTTTCCAGAAATGTGACACCCCCTTTCCTTTCGATGAAGATGATCGAAGATGAACGTGTCCCATAAAACTCGCTGGCAATAAATAACGGAGAAAGAATCCGCTCCCATTCGAGATCCACACCGGTGTCAGGCAGCATGCTGTCCGGCGGGCAAGAACCATCCTTTAAAAGATCGAATATGTCTTCGGGGTCTATATCTTCTTTACCGTTCAACAGTTTCCCAAGGTCCGATTTTCCCTTTGTAATCTTGGGCCAGGGTGTATCCATCAGATGATTGCTCAAGCCATAGATGCCCGGTTTTAATTTTTTAATAGTTTTTCCGCGGTTTGAATAATAGCAAAGTTCAGACCGGTCTCCAACAAGAAGATTATATCCGTTATATTGGTGTCCAATGGATTTGACATGTTCGAGATAACTGATAGGCGATTCTTTACCGGTTAAAAAATCTCGAACCAAAAAACCTCTGGATGGTGCCCCGGTTATGTTCGGGTCCGGATCTCTGTAATTGGTGATGGCTGCAAACCGTCCGAAACGGGTGACACCCAACCACATCCCATGATGCTTAAGATCTCGGCCACCTAGAACATCCGACGAATCATCATGGAAGGCGACGGGGGCTGTGGGACGGTTATAATATTCATCTCTGTTCGCCGCCAATACCATCCGGTATTTCGGATGCATCTCATATGATAAAAGGATCAGGCACATTGTTGTCTATATTAATAAATAAAACGATTTTGTCTGTTTTTTTCTTTACTTGATTTTCCGTTATTGCTACAAACGGAAATCTTTATAGATTATTGTTAAAAAATTTAATATAGAAAACATGATTTCGCAAGCCCAACTTTTGGCTGGCGTGATGTGTTTAAATCAGACGTTATTTCTTGCGTATCGAATTTTTTTAGGGGCTCCCTTTTGATAATCATAACTATTTAAAGGAGATCGATTAAAGATGAACATCAGCAGAAGATTGGGTACTATGGTGGTATTTGGCGTGCCGGCGGTCATCGGCGGCGGCATTGTTTATTCGTTATTTGGCAGTTATGTTTCTGTTTTTGCTTATGAAATCATTCTTTTATTTGTTGCGGGCGGATTGGCCAGCAAATAGAAATGATCCGTTCCTAAATTTCACACGGTATCTTTCCTGATGACCGTCTCGATACTCCCGTTTGAATGAAACGAATACATTACCGGATACATTTTAACCCATGTCGCTTTTATCAGGCATGGGTAACCTCCATGCGCGATGACAGGAACGCTTTGTATTGAATTGGAGTTGCGATGCAAGACAGAACCTCCGGCAATATTATTTTGTGGTTTTTTCTGGCGCTTTTTCTTGTCTCAGCTTTCTTGCTCGGGCGTCTCTTTTGGCCCTTTATCTCCGCTATTATTCTTGCTGCCGTTGTGACCAGCATTTTCAAACCTGTTTACGTGTTATTAACCCGTAAAATAAGTCCGCTTTTTTCTTCTCTTTTGACCTGTGCTTTAATATTCTTTATCCTCTTTATCCCAACGATCTTTTTTGTGGGCATATTGTCAAAAGAGGCATATGGCCTCTATCTCATGGGAAAGGGAGCGGTCATCAGCGACCAGATTAAACAAATTCTTGAAACCAGCAAGATTTTGGACAAAATAAACCTCATCCTTTCAAATTTTAATTTAGAAATTACCGGTGAAGAACTCAATAAAGGCATCTCGGAACTGGGTAAGGTAGTCGGCCTTTTTCTGTATCAGCAGGCAAGCTCCATTGCTTCGAATATATTCAAATTTTTCGTATATTTCTTTTTTATGCTCCTGATCATCTATTATCTTTTAAGAGATGGCGACAAGCTGATTTCATTCATTATCGACCTTTCCCCGCTGCCCGAGGAACAGGACCAAAAACTCATTCGGAAATTTAAAGATATGGCCGGTGCGATTCTAATCGGCAATGGGCTGGGAGGTCTGATTCAGGGAGTTGCGGGCGGGATTGTTTTCTACCTTTTCGGGATAAAATCGGCATTTTTATGGGGTGTGATTATGGGATTTTTGGCGTTTCTTCCCATCATCGGCACCGGAGTGGTATTTATCCCCGCAGCGATTTATCTTTTTTTTAAAGGCCGAATTGCAGCCGGCATATTTTTCATTATTTTTTATCTCATCCTCACTGTGAGTGTCGACAACCTGTTAAAGCCAAGGCTGGTAGGACGGCGTGTTAAAATGCATACCCTACTTGTCTTTTTATCAATAATTGGCGGATTAAATATCTTTGGTATCCTCGGTATTATTTACGGCCCCTTGATTACAACGGCTTTTATTACATTAACGGATATTTACTATACCAGCTATCAAGAAATAGTTGATCCATGTAAACGGTGAGTTCTGCCGGCGGTGGACAAGACATTCAAGTTGGTTTCCAGCAACATTGCATCAAAAGCATACCAATCACCCAAACACATCATACAACATGAAAATTTCAGATGAAGAACCCCTATTGATCCTTGCTTCAAAGTCTCCACGGCGTCGATATTTACTGGAACAGGCAGGCCTTAAATTTTCCGTAATTCCAAGCAGCATTGACGAAACGAGGATACCTCTGTCATCACCGGAAACCTATGTCAGAATTTTATCTGAAGCCAAAGCCGATGACATTTCCAAAAAATATCCTGAAAAATGGGTGATCGGAGCGGACACCATCGTCCTTAAGAACGGGGAGATACTTGGAAAGCCGGAATCAAGGGATGAAGCCCGAAGCATGTTAAAACAACTCAGCGGACAAACCCATCAGGTCCTAACCGGGTATGCCATCTGTTGTAAATCCAAAAATAGAATGTTCTCTGAAACCGTTAAAACAACCGTTCTTTTTAAAAATCTTACCCATGAAGAGATAGAGTGGTATGTCCATACCAAAGAGCCGTTTGACAAGGCGGGTTCATATGCCATACAAGGGCTTGGAACCTTTTTGGTTAAAAGCATCAATGGTTCCTACACAAATGTTGTGGGGCTTCCGGTTTGCGAAGTCATAGAATTTTTAATCAAGGAAGGCGTTATCGTTATTGCGAAGGCACGAAAAACATCATCGCGTTAGCACTCGATGGGGTGTTATTCGTTGTTGTTGGAGATAATAAGTAAATTAGATACTCGACATAACTCTTAACAATGGAAATCTTGCCGAAACTTTATTACAAGTGCATATTTATCCCGTATTCATCGGGGAAGTTGAGGTAGCGCTAACGCGCTGTCATTAAAATATAATTGGCTAAAAAATCCTTAACTTTAGCTCACTTTAGACACTTGTAACTTTTTCTGTTTTAATATCAAAGTCAGCATAGTCGAGTAGGATCTGTACTTCTTAGTAATGTGTTTTGGTTATTTGTAATTTAATAATTCGAACTTATGTTAAACCTCAATGGATTTGAAAAAAAGACTGGAAAATGTGAAGGACCGCATCAACAAAGCGGCCTTAAAATGCAGCCGCGACCCTGAAAGCATCCTTCTGGTTGCAGTCAGTAAAACCATTCCGGCAAACAGTGTCAGGGAAGCCATCGAGGCCGGTGTTACCACTTTGGGTGAAAGTTATGTTCAGGAAGCCCGGAACAAGTTCAACGTTCTGGGCAGATACCCTGTATCGTGGCATTTTATCGGGCATCTACAGTCCAACAAGGCCAAATATGCTGTCAGACTTTTTGATTTGATTCATTCCGTGGATACGCTCAAACTGGCCGGTGAACTGAACAAGCAGGCAAAAAAAGTTAATAAAATTCAAGATGTACTCATACAGATCAATATCAGTAAAGAACCATCAAAGTCAGGATCCGACATAGAAAATGCGAGGAAACTGATCAAAGACATTGTTCTTTTTGAAAATTTATCCGTAAAAGGACTCATGGCAATGCCCCCTTTTTTCAACAATCCTGAAAAGGCCAGGCCCTATTTCATAGCCCTTCGCAATCTCAGAGATCAGATTCAAAAAGCCTTTCCAGGCGTTATACTGAATGAGCTCTCCATGGGTATGACCGGTGATTTTGAAGTAGCCATTGAAGAAGGGGCAACTCTTGTACGGATCGGAACGGCAATTTTTGGAGAAAGAAGATGAAGATTCTTCTTCACATCTGTTGCGCACCATGCAGCATATACCCGGCAAGAATTCTTCGAGATGAAGGATTTGATATTTTGGGTTTTTTCTACCGAAACAACATCCATCCTTACACAGAGTGCATCAAAAGACAGGAAACCCTCGAGTCTTATGCGACTTCCATCGATCTCAACGTCATTTACCAGAAAGGTTATGATCTGGAAGGTTTTATCCGGAATGTGGCGTTCAGGGAATCGAATCGCTGCGCTTTTTGCTATCATGAGCGACTCCGGTCCACGGCCCTGAGGGCAAAACGCGGAAAGTTTGACTGTTTTAGCACCACACTGTTATACAGCAAATTCCAGAAACATGATGAAATCAAATCCATTGGTGAAGCTGTGGGGAAATCTGTAGGGATAACGTTCTATTACAACGATTTCCGTATCGGATGGAAGGAAGGTGTCGAAACGTCAAAAGGCCTGGGAATGTACCGCCAGCAATACTGCGGTTGCATTTACAGTGAAAAAGAAAGATATTACAAGGGAAAAAGTGACCAACCGGATTGAAAATTTAAAATTGATGATTGTCGGAGCGAAGCGTAGATCCCGATTTATCGGGGAAGATTTATCGCCTTTTTTCAAAACACATGGCGATGATCCTTCTTTGCTAACATCAGAAAGAAACATGACCATGTTGTGAGTTTTTATATAATAATATGAACTGGAATTTCAAGCCATTAACTATAAACTTTTAAAATGATACATCAGCCTTGTTGTTACCACAAGGCTGAAATGATATCGATTAATATATCCGTATGTTTAGCAATTTTATATACTTTATTGTCGTGCTTCTCATATACAGCACGTACCAGCCTTCAGAAAATACAAACTTTACAGCCCCTGAAACGCTATTTCTTTTTGTATGTCTGATTGTTATTTTTGCGGCAATCACCTGGATACAGTTTCGCAGGGTTGAAAAACAGATTCTAAAACAACACCCATTCCATCACGACCACAAATTCAGGTCTACGTTAACCCGCCAATGCATATTGGCGATCTTACTCTTTTCGATTGATATTTATGGTTTAAATCTTACATCCTTTCTGATAAACATACCGTTTTTAAACATCATTCCCACGTTTCAGGCGTTACTGTTTCTCATGCTCTTTACATGTTACCTGGCAATCGTATGGGCATGTGCCTACAATCCTTACCGACGCCTTTATTCCACGGATCTGCCAAGAAAAACTTACATTCTGTCTCAGATTTCATTCTCGATTCCAATACTTTTACCCTGGCTTCTGCTTTCAGGAATAGCAGATATCATCAACGCGCTGCCATTTGACCTGCCGAAACGTTTCCTTTCCACCACCGAAGGAGAGATAACTTATTTTTTAGTTTTTCTGTTTGCCATTGCAATAGTAGGTCCGGCGATGATTCAAAAATTCTGGGGATGTAAGCCCCTTGAAATCGGATACCATAGAAGTCGGATCGAGGAACTCTGCCGAAAAGCCGGAATGGAATATGCCAACATTCTTTCCTGGCCCATTTTCGGCGGTAAAATGATCACCGCCGCCGTAATGGGGTTGATTAAGAAATTCCGCTACATCCTTGTTACTCAAGGTCTTCTTGACATGCTTGAACCCGAAGAGATTGATACGGTTATTGCACACGAAATTGGGCACATAAAAAAAAAGCATCTTCTTTTTTATCTGTTATTTTTTGTCGGCTACATGATCATCTCATACGCCACCTTTAACCTGCTGATTTATTCTATTGTCTTTTCAGAAACCATATACAAGCTCATAAACAGCACCGGCCTTGATCAAACCACAGTAACCACATCGATTTTCAGTTTGATCATTATCACCGTTTTTCTGATCTACTTTCGCTTTATTTTCGGCTATTTTATGCGTAATTTCGAGCGTCAGGCAGATACGTATGTTTACTCCCTTTTCGATAGTGCCAAACCGCTGATCTCGACATTTGAAAAAATTGCTGCAACCAGCGGAGAACACCCGGATAGGCCCAACTGGCACCATTTCAGTATCACAAAACGGATCGAATATTTAAAAAAATGCGAGTCAGACAAGATATGGATTACGCGCCACGATAACAAAATAAAGAAAAGTATCGCCGTTTATCTGGCAGGGATATTCCTGTTGTGTGGTGTGGGGTACAATCTAAATTTTGGTGAAACCAGCAAGAAGCTCAACAAACATTTTTTTCTAAAAGTCATTCAAAGAGAGCTTGAAAAGACCCCTGACAATCCATTGCTTTACAGTACGCTGGGCGACCTTTACTACAGTAACAATAACTATCCTGAAACGATCAAGGCTTACGAACAATCGCTCAGGATCGATCTTGATAACACCCATGCGTTAAACAACCTTGCATGGCTCTATGCAACGTGTGAAATCGAAAGCTTTCGCAATCCGAAAAAAGCGCTGGAGCTTGCCAAAAGGGCTGCTCAACTCGAAGAATCTCCCCATATTCTCGACACGCTCGCAGAAAGTTACTACCTTAACGGCCTGTTTGAACAGGCCATTACCACTGAGCGTCGGGCTTTTGAGCTAACAACAAAAAATCGGGACTATTACAAAAAACAGCTCCTGAAATTTAAGCTTGCCATGCAAAAAAGTTTCTTGCTTTAAAATTTTTGGATCATCTCCCGATTAGTTGTAGTTAATTTGGGTAGAATAAGTGGGCCATCTCCAATCGAGTAGGTGTGATTCCAAAGGGTACCAGGGGTCAAGGATTACCAAGGGTTCGAGTGATCCGCCACAGAACAGGCGAATAAAAATGCTAAAGAATTAAAAAGAGCAGAAGGATATTCAAGAAAAACAACCTTGGATTACGTTAGGATGCTTTACATATCTTATGGTTCTGTTTGCGAATTGGAGAAGCAGATATTATTAGCAGGGGATTTAGATTTAATTGAAAAAGGTGAATTGGGAACACTTAAAAAAGACATCGCAGAAATCGAAAGAATGTTAAAGGCGCTGATAAAGTCTTTTGAAAACTAACCCTTGAATCCTTGACCCCTTGAATCCTTGGACCCTCTTCTCCAACTAAATTGGAGAATAACCAAATTTTATAATGACCCTCACATATCTTTATTTAATTTGACAGAACAAGCGCAATCATCTATAATTATATGAAATTAAATCTGAATTATACAACATGGTTGGGAATAAAAGTTCAGAGCTTACATGAGAAGACAAATGAAATTGAGAATAATGATGATCGTTGCGGTCTTTTTCACGTTATCCCAATTTGGATGGGCTCAGGCTGCCAATTTAAGAGATGTGAGAACCGGTAAACATGAAAAGTTTACCCGAATTGTGTTCGAATTCCAAAGTAACGTTCTATTCGAGAGCCCTGAGATTAAAGGAAATGGGAATTTTTCCTTGGTTTTTCTTGACAGCTCTACAACCCTTCCGCGTCTCACATTATTCAAGACAGGCCCTATACAACTTGTCCACTCCATTGAATTTGTTCGGCAAAAATCTAATTTGATAGCCAATGTCCGGCTATCTTTTCCCTATTTCATACTCAAAGCATTTCTTCTTTCCGGTCCCAACCGCGTCGTTGTTGATGCGTACCAGCTGTCTTCACCGCCTGACAAATCCGAACAAAAGGAACTTTTACGTGAGAAACCGTCTACTGAAACGTCAACAGCGCCCGAAAAAAAAGAATTGAAGAATGCTCCTCAAAAAGATTTGGAAAAAGCGGCCGGAAGCCAATCCATAACACTCTCGGGTGTTGAAAAGTCCGGTTTGAAGGAAACGCAACCACCTGAAAATGCCTTTTCCAACAAAGTGTCAAATCAAATACCCGAGAAACACGCTGGATCACCCTCTTCTGCTAACGGAAACACCATGACACAGATATATCTACTGGCCGTGTTGAATGTCCTCACAGGTGTTATTGTTGTATTGATGCTTTTCACGCTATTGAAGAAAAGACACACGATTGATTTTGGCCATCTTTCTGAAATTATGGAGTTTATAAAAACATCTGATGAAAGTATCGAAACCATAGACGCTCAATTAAAAAGCGCGTTTAAAGAATATGATGAATCTTGAATGCAGGGGATAACATGACTGAAAAAGTCCTGGAAGAAATAACCGTTGGCCTATCGGACGCCGAAAAAGATGATCTTGAAGAAATGATAAAGGCGTTCAGAAAAAAGCAGTCTGCCGCACCAGAAACTCTGGCTTCCGAAGATGTGCAAAAGCAGATATTGTCAATAGGTGAAAATCTTGCTCAATATGGCGATATTCTGTTGAAATTCGATACGAAATTAAAATTATTATATGGAATTTTACGTCTTTCGGATCAAAAGAACAAGATTATGAACCAGCGTATCGACGCAGTCATAGAACTGCTCAAAGGGCAAAATATTTTAACCGAAAAATAGGTTTTTCTGTTAAACATTATCTCGAAGGAGAGTAATGAACGACCGGATTGATAGACAAGACAGTGTTGTCAACCGCATCATCGATGGTTCTATTACCATTGATTCTGTTGAAGAATTCGAGGACCTGCTCAAAGCCTTTCCAAAAGACCCGCGACTCCATAAAGTCTTTGCTGACCGACTATTAGAAGAAAAATCAATAAATGCCGCCGAAGAATACAAGACGTCAGCCAAACTTTTTATAGAAGCGGGCATGCCATTGCAGGCAATAACATGTAAAATCTTTGAGTGGCGGATCATCAAACCGTCCAAAGAAGAAGGATTGGCCTTCCATTCAGCCCTTTGTGAATGCAATCCACAAAATATAGAGGTGCAGAAGTTCTTCACCAAACTGGCGTATGAGGAAATGATCGCTTTAATAACCAAAATTGTGCCTCATAACTATCATGCCAATACCATCCTGAAAAAATTTGGAGATGAAGAAAACGAGTTATGCTTTGTCGTATCCGGTGCATTGGAAGAAAC
This sequence comes from uncultured Nitrospinaceae bacterium, assembly GCA_964195835.1. Classification (GTDB taxonomy): domain Bacteria; phylum Desulfobacterota; class Desulfobacteria; order Desulfobacterales; family UBA11574; genus UBA11574. Next base: position 12,451 of record CAXMTB010000020.1, read on the forward strand.
CAATTACCATCGCCTTGAAGCAGATGAAAAGGTCCAAAAAAAATCTGCGGCAAATCTGATGGAAAGTGACATTTTTGGCGAGATTTATCCGTTTGAGGAGGATAAATTATCTGAATCAGATATTGAATCCATCACTCGCGTTGAACTGTTGAAAATCTCCAGATTAAAACTAATTGCTCTTTGCGGAGAACATCAGAACCTTAATCTTCAAATGCGGAACCTGTGTAAATTTCGTTTTGAATCTAATCGCGAAAAGTATTCAAAAACGATCAGAAAGGCAACCCGGCATCAATTACCCATGCAGGTCAATCTGAAAATTTTTCAAGAAGAAAGCGGGAAACCGCCTTTAAATCTATCCGGATTTACAGACGATATTTCTCTAGGTGGAACCTGTGTTATCTTGGAGGCAAAATATCAAACCGGCGATATAACCCAATTAACCGGAAAAAATGTTAAGATTCAAATGAGTTTACCCATAGAATCTATCAGTCTCAACATCTTGGGCAGTATTGTCTGGGGCAAGGAAATTCCTGTCGAGGGTAAAAAAACAGCCATCGTTGGTGTTCAATTTAAAGAGATAAACCAGGTTGACCGCGGTATATTGAAAGGCTACTGCTTTGGATCCGAAGCAGAACAAAATTTGATCTGGAGCTTATGGAATTCGCTTATGGAAAAGTAGTTCAAAATTTAATGCCTCGGGAATTTTACAACCCCATTGTAATCAATGATATTATTACCTTTTAAGCTATAAATAATGGAATATCGGGAAATAAAAATGAGAAATTAACAGCATAGAATATTTCCAATTTTGTTTACGATCAATTAGGGTCTTACTAATGTTCAATAAATAAGGTGCCAAGTGAAAGAGGAACTAAACACGGAAAATAAATCAACACCCAAGATATTGGCTATCGGCGGGGGGAAAGGTGGCGCCGGAAAGAGTGTCTTCAGTACCATTATGGCATTTTGGCTGGCCAGAACAGGCAATCGGACGGTTCTAATGGACCTCGATCTGGGCGGCGCCAATCTCCACACCCTCCTTGGAATTAAAAGCCCTGATAGGACGCTAAATGATTTTATTACAAGAAGATTCGGGGAATTAGAAGATATTTGTATTGATACCAGTGAGAAAAATCTTCGCCTCATCAGCGGGGCCAGTGATGTTCTTTCCCTGGCAAACCCCCACTTCAGCCAAAAAATCAAACTCATGACCCACCTGTCAAGACTGGATGCCGATTGTGTTGTGCTTGATCTTGGAGCTGGAACTTCCTTTAACGTTCTGGATTTCTTTCTTATCGCCCACAAAAAAATTATCGTCCTTACCCCGGAACCAACATCGATTCAGAATGCATACATATTTGTTCGCAATGCAGTCTACCGAAAATTAAGCAGACTCTCCAGTAAAAATCCATCTCTCCAGGCTCTGATTAAAATTGCCATGGACCCCAAAAATGTTCTAAAAATCCGTACAATCAAAGAACTTTTTCAGTTCATTGAGGAGTCCGACGAAAAGAATATCATTGAGGTTCTAAAAAAAGAAATCGGAGATATCCATCTGGGGGTAGTTACCAACATGGTTAAAAATGAAAAAGAAGAAAATGCGGGTCGCATTGTTCAGATCGTCGCTGAAAAATACCTGACCATACCTTCCACGGATTTGGGCTGCGTCTCCTATGACAACCATATCCGTAAAATGGTTTCCGATATGGTCCCTTTAATCAATCTGGACCAGTCAAGCCAGGCTTTTGGCAATGTTTATGAAATTGCCAACAAGTTGTCGAAAGATTAATGGGGTGGCTAAGTACATGTATTCGTAAATACGGTCACGTATTTATAATTTGGTTTATTCATTCTATGTATGCAAAAGTGTAAAGTGCCTAAAGTGAACTAAAGTGCCTAAAGTTAAGGTATTCTATCAATTTTAATTATAATTGATCGCGCTGAAAGCGCGTTCCTCAACCCTGGCCCAGACCGATAACCAATACTGTATACTCAAAAAGTCATGTTTGTAATGGTGCCTAAGTCAGATCGATATATGAACGATTCGCACCAGGGCGGGCTTTAGCTCACTTTAGGCACTTCAAACTTCAAACTTTTGGACTTCTGCTTATACGGGATAGTGTCCATATAAAAATACGTCATCGTATTTATCAATTAGAGCACTAAGTAAACTCGTGTTATGATTTTGCTTTATTTCATACATACTTTCCTGATCTGTAACAGGTCACAATATCCACTGAAAATTTTGGCAATGCCGTCCTGTTTCAACGTTTTCATGCCATCTTTTATTGCCTGATTTCTGATGACTTCCACCGGTGAACTGTTTTGTATCAGCTTTTTCATTTCATCAGTTCCCAACAACAGTTCGTGAAGCGCCATGCGACCGGCATACCCTGTATTGTAGCATCTTTCACAACCTCCAGGCTTGTTGAGAATCAGATCATCGGTATAAGGAATATCTATGTGCTCCTCAAATTTATCAGAAGAACCATATTCACGAACGAGTTCTTCATATGCCTCTTTTGATAGATGATACGGTTCCCTGCAATGGATACAGGTGGTGCGAACCAGCCGCTGGGCGAGAATGCACAGGATCGCATCTGAAAAGTTGAATGGATCCATTCCCATGTCAAGAAGCCTGGTTATGCTTTCAGGGGCACTGTTTGTGTGAAGGGTGGAAAGTACCAGGTGGCCTGTCAGAGACGCCTCTATGCCGATAGACGTCGTTTCCCTGTCCCGCATTTCACCCAACATGATCACATCGGGATCCGATCTTAAAAACGCCCGCATTGCACAAGCAAAGTCGAATCCAATTTTAGGCTTTACCTGTACCTGCCTCAATCCCTTTTGGCTGATTTCCACAGGATCCTCAGCGGTCCAGATCTTGGTGTCGGTGGTATTGATATATGCTACGGCCGAATGAAGCGTGGTTGTTTTTCCTGAACCGGTTGGGCCGCATACAAAAACAAGGCCATGGGGCTGTGTTATAGCGCCAACAAAATTATTGTAATTGTTTTTTGAAAAACCTATCTTGCCCAAAGGGAGCGGCTCGCCGGCATCGAGTATTCGCAAAACAACATCCTCCACGCTGCCCTGAGTTGGCACCGTTGCCACTCTGAGTTCAATATCAGGACCACCATATCTTTTAAATTTTATTTTACCATCCTGGGGCTTGCGTCGTTCCACAATATCAAGATCCGCCATGATCTTAATTCGAGACACGATTTTATCTCGAAGAGAATAAGGAACACTCTCAAACAACCTGCAAGCGCCGTCAACCCGTATCCGAATCCGTGTATTGCTCTTTCCCGGATAGGGTTCTATATGAATATCGGAAGCCCCATGTTTGTAAGCATCGACAATAATTTTGTTCACAAGCTGTACGATAGCACTGTCTTCTTCATACAGGACGGATTCTTCATCTTCTATCTCTACTTCCTTGGTTTTAAGATCAGATAAGATTTGTGATCTGGAAGCCAGTTTTCTTTCTTTCCGCGCAAAACGCTGAATAAAAGCAAGGATATCCTGTTTTAGCGCCACGTTGAACGAAAGGGGTTTGTTTAAAAAAAACCTCTTGATTTCACCAATTTTTTGAAGATCGCCGGGGTTGTCTATTGCAATAACGATCTTCCCGTCTTCTATCTTCAGCGGAACCCAGACATTGTTGCGCATGAAAGGTACTTTGAGGTTGGTTAGAAGCACAGCCGGTATCGATATATCCGGATCATATTCTACAAATGGAACCTTATAGAATTGACTAAGAGATTTTCCGATTTCCTTTTTGGAAATCTTAAAATCAGACATTAAAACCGTTTCCACGGAAGCTTTTCCTGCTCTGGCGTCGGCAATGGCCTTATCCAGTTCTCTTTGGGCTAATATATGGTTATGAACAAAATAATCGAACTTGTTCGGCCTTGCCTTTGCCATCCGTTTTTGATTATACAACGCAATTCCAAGAATATTGGCCATCTCAGTTGCAGATTGCTCATCAAGCCGGGCAAACGAACCACCCCCCTTTCGATTAATCAATTGAATGACGCCAAGAAGAAACTTTTTGAAAATAATCGGGACTGCTAAAACCTGTTGAGTCCAAAAGCCCATCTTCTTGTCCCAGCGTTTATCAAATTTAAGCTCAGGATCGATGGAAGCCAACTCTGAGTCATCATATACATTTTTAATATTGATGATTTTTTTCTTAAAGGCCGAGCACCCGGATATACTGCTATTTGACATGGAGATGCGGATTTCTTCAATTTCATTTCCGGATTTAAACCGCGATACCAGTTCTCGCTTTTTCCCGTCAATCACATAAACGGTCAATCTTTCGGCTTCAAAAAGGCGGGTGATTTCATCCTTCAAATCCACCAGAATCTCATCAAGATTGGCAGCAGCATGTATTTTGTTGCAAATATCCTGGAGATCTTTCCGGTAATCAATCTCGGATTTAAGTTTCCGGCTGTTTGACTTCTTGACATTGATTATACTTGCGTTATTTAACATTTTTATTCGCTTTCGCCTGAATGTTAATTATCTTTAAATTCTACTTTCATTATCGTCAGCAACGTTCGTGCCAAAAGAAATGTTTCTTTAACAAAGCATATTTAAGATGTATTTATCGTTCCTAAGATCTTCGTAAAGGCTTGATTTATAGGTGTTCCGGAAGATTTGGCGAAGTATTATTCTTTTTTATACTGCTAAATACAATAAGATGAGAGGGATTGATGAAAGAAGATAACATCGAAATATGCACAAGAAATTGTGCACCACTGCACAGTTTCTTGTGCATGTGTGAAAGACCGTCAAGCTTAAACCCTAATTGAGGTTGAAGAAACGGGTAGTCAATTTAGACCTTATTTTAAAGTTGAGCAAATACAAAACATTATTATTCAGTCTCTTACTTTACGTCTTGAATGCTTTATTTTTCTTTTTGAGCAAGCCATTTGAAAAATAAACCCACACAATCCGGGCAAAGTTGGGTGCCGCTGACATCTTCAATAATTTGAAGCGCTTTTCCCTGGGCCATTCCCTTGCGGTAGGGCCTGTCACTTGTCAAAGAATGATAGGTATCGGCAACAGCAGCCATCCGCGCCCATAAATGGATTTTATCTCCTTTAAGGCCGTGAGGGTATCCTTTGCCATCAAGACGCTCGTGGTGAGACAAGACGATTGGGATGACATCCGAAAAACTTGGAATTGACTTTATAATATTGGCACCGATGACCGGGTGTTTTTTTATGTGAGCGAACTCTTCTTCTGTCAACCGTCCGGGTTTAAGAAGGATTTCGTCTCGGACGCCAATCTTGCCGATATCATGCAGTCTTCCGCCGATGGTAACGGTTTCGATTTCCTTCGCGCTGCCTCCGTCGATGCGCAGCATTCCGGAGACTATTCTGCCAACTGCCTCAGAATGCCCTTTGGTATAATTGTCTCGGGCTTCAAGGGCGGTGATAAGGCTGGTAATGCTTGCAATCATCAAATTCCGTTCGGAATCCAGACGCTCTCTTTCCATTAGCAACATGTGAAACTGATCAGACAGCAGCTTTTCAACGAGGATGACAAGTTCATCGATATTGAATGGCTTGCAAAGATAAGCCGAAGCACCATTTTGCAGCATCCGCTTCATATAACCGCGGTCGGTTTTAGAACTCATAGCGATGATCGGTATCGAAGATAAATCGGGATTTGTGTGAACCGCCTGGCAGAAATCAAAGCCGTTAATATCAGGCATTTCGATATCGCTGAGTATCAGATCCGGCTGGATGGTATCCAGCAGCTTTAAGGCTTTTTTACCGTTTTCGGCAGTGATTATTCTAAATCCGGCTTCCGCCAAACCTTTTTCGACAATTTTAAGCACAACCTTAGAATCGTCCACAACCATAACAAGTCGGTCACCCTTAAACTTTGATTTTGACAAAACACTTTCTACGGTTTCAAGTAAACGGCTCTGTATTTCATACTTTGATAGATATGCTGATGCTCCTGCTTGGAACCCCTTGTCGACATCGCTGTCAGAATCAAAGGTACTCACCATAACCACAGGGGTTCCCTGGGTCGATGCGGTATTTTTAAGACTGCGGCACAATTCAATGCCGTTAATTTTTGGCATGTCGATATCACTGACGACAATATCGAACTTTTCCTGCAATGCCAGATCGAGGCCCTCTTGTCCGTCTTCCGCTAAAATGATTTCAGCGTTCATAGACGCCAGTATTTTTTTCATGCTTGTTCGGAATACGGCACTATCATCAACAATTAGAATTCGGCGTGCACTCAGTATAGGTTCCATTTATTCCCCACGGACAGGCCATTTGCAAATTGAATTCCAACCAGAATTTCTCATGAAAAATATATCTTAGGAACGAATCAAGCTGTTGAGATATTCGGCTAATTTTTTTTAGTTTTTTATCAGAATCTTATCCTGTACTATATCGGTAGATTTGAAAAAAAACTTAAATTGTAGCCGAAATTTATGGGATATGTGGGTCAGGGTTGACTGGTCTGACTTTTTCCTTTTGACTCTGCTTACTATTTTATAAACGGCCAAGGTTAGTACGCCCAGTTGTTGAACTGCTTTACAAAATAATAGGAGGGTAATTACTTTCTCATCTTTTATTCAATAAACATATCACGATTCAATTTGACACAAAAATCACCTTCCTTTATTATTCTTTAAATAAAATCGTATAAGCCCCGGTAGCTCGGGATAATTGGATAAAAAATTCCTTAACCCTGGGCCAGCCCGA
>CAXMTB010000020.1:19203-30834 GCA_964195835.1 uncultured Nitrospinaceae bacterium
TAGCTCACTTTAGACACTTGTCACTTTTTCTGTTTTAACATCAAAATCAGCATATCAGCAATAAATGTCGAGCAGGATTTGTACTCCATAATAATAATACACGCAAAGACCGTTAAAGAAGAAACGTGGATAAAATCATAGACATTCAAAACCTGGTAAAACAATTCGACGGATTTACGGCCGTGAACGACATCTCATTTTCTGTGGACCGGGGTGAGTTTTTCGGCCTCTTGGGCCCCAACGGCGCCGGCAAAACCACAACCATTCGCATGCTGTACGGATTTTCACCCCCGACACGCGGCAAACTGCGAATCTTTAGTATGGATATCAGAACCGATTTTCGCAAGATTAAATCAAGAATCGGCGTCTGTCAGCAGGAAAACACTTTGGATCCAGATTTGAGTGTTGAACAGAATCTGCATGTGTTTGCCGGATACTTTTCTATCCCCAAAAAAGAAGCCACTGAACGGACCGAAGAACTTCTCGATTTTTTCGCGCTAAGTCATAAAAAAGATGCCAAAGTTATAGAACTTTCCGGCGGAATGGCGCGCCGGCTTATTCTGGCCAGATCGTTGATCAACCGGCCGGAACTGCTGATTCTGGATGAGCCGACCACCGGACTTGATCCTCAGTCCCGGCACCAGGTCTGGGAAAAACTGGAGGATCTTAAAAAGGCCGGTCTTACCGTCGTCATCACCACCCATAACATGGAAGAAGCCTCCCACCTCTGCGACCGGCTGGTTATTGTCGATCAGGGTAAAATTCTGGTGGATGGCAGCCCAAAAGCGTTGATCGAGCGTCATGCCGGCAGCAATATCATCGAAATTGAGGGACCGGATCAGGCGCTGATTGAATATATCAAGGAAAATGACATCGGGTACGATGATCTTGGCCGGCGCCTGATATTGTATGAAACAGAAGAAAAGGATCTGAACAATACGATTCGAGAACGGTTTTGCAACGATAAGTGCATTTACCGCAACAGTACGCTGGAAGATGTTTTTTTGCGTTTGACCGGAAGGGAGCTTCGAGAATGATCGATCCTAAAGCATTTTCATGGCGATTTCTGAGGGTCTGGGAAAGAAACCTCGTGGTTTACAAGAAAATCTGGAAGGTGAACTTTCTGACGCCTCTGCTCGAACCGCTGTTTTACATTCTGGCTTTTGGTTTGGGATTCAGCGGTTTGATCGACAATGTGCATTACGGGGGGGCCGATTTTTCTTACACGGCGTTTATCGCACCGGCATTGATCGCCACTGCTGTGATGTGGAATGCATTTTTTGAAACCACCTACGCATCATTTGTTCGAATGTATTATCAGAAGACTTTTGACGGCATGCTGGCGACACCATTGTCCCTGGAAGAAATCATCATCGCTGAAATTGTCTGGAGCGCAACCAAAGCAACAGGTGCCGCAACCATCATGTCAATGGTGCTCGGCGTGCTGGGATTTATTCAGTTTCCACTGGGGCTGTTGCTGATTCCTCTTGCGTTTTTCGGCGGTCTGGCTTTCGGGGCCATCGGCATGTTCTTTACAGGAATTACACCGACCATCGACATGTTCAATCTTCCCATATTTCTTTTCATTACACCGATGTTTTTGTTCAGCGGAACATTTTTTCCTGTTTCCAATTTACCGGCCTGGGCTCAACCCGCTGCGCTGGCCTTCCCTCTCTATCACCTGGCCGAATTGGCCCGACGGTTCAGTATCGGAACCAACGAAACTTCCCCGATCATCAGCATCGTGTATTTAATCGTATTTTTTCTTTTCTTTACAAGCCTTGCCCTGAGGAGAATGAGGAAAAGGTTGATTCAGTGATTATCCTAGCCCAGAGGACCCGGCTTTGATATAACTCTTGGAAGTGCCTGTTTTACTTAAAGCCATACAAGCTAAAAGTGCCTAAAGTGCCTAAAGTTATGGAGTCGCTTCGCTCCGATTATTTTATATAACTGGCAGAATTCCTTAACCCTGGCCCAGACCGATCACCAATACTTTATACTAAAAAAGTCATGTTTGTATTAATATGTATGTCAGATCAGTATATTAACGATTCGCACCAGGGCGGGCTTTAGCTCACTTCAAACTTTAGTTCACTTCAAACTTTTCCAGCGATTTTCAGTCGGGGCCATAACTCTCTGATCCAGCTCAGAGGGATAGGTTTTCAATGCAAAAATAAATAGTCATTATAATTTTTTATAATTCACATAAATCTTCTTCAAACCGCCGCCAATAAGAAGAACACCCATCAGATAGAAACTAAAACGGATAAAACCGATCACCGAAGAAAACTGTTGAATCTGTTCGACTCTGGGCATGACCTCGGGTATCCTGTAAAGCACGCCGATGCCCGCAAGGGTCAGAGCAATACCATAGATGACCTGAATAACCGGTTTGTTTTTAAGCATGGTATCTTTTGGGCTTTCGTCAAATTTTTGAGAATTCATGATGTTATCTCAGCTTCGTATTTTTATGTTAAGGATTTGAGGATTCCCCAGTTAAATTCGCTACGCTCCTTTTCTCCGAAAAATTTAACGGGGCAGGCAATGGGTCAAGGCTTGTCTGCCTCGGGCATGGGTTCGAGTTTTTTTTCTAACGATTTAATCCTTATGATCTTACCAACTCTTTTGTGAATGATCCGTTTCAAAGTAGCTTCAGGTATGATTAAATTTTTGGCTGGAAGCTGTTTGAGTGGATTAGGAATCGTTTTGAAAAAACCAAAGGCGATTCAAGTTTTTAAAGGAAAGCTCACGATTAAGCAAAGACGTTTATTAATAGTCCGGGCGGATTCTTTCATCACGAGCCCTTATCTACGAGTTCTTTCAGCAAAAATTTAATTATACCTGAAGCGGCAATGTTTTCAAAAGGCTAAAGTGCTATGTCATAAGATACTTAGACCTAAATTGAGGGCTTTATATTTTAAAATTTAAAATGCTCATTTTAGGTTGGATTATCCCCCAAGATAAACCTCCTTCACCCTGGGATTGTGTAGCAATTCACCGGCCAGACCTTCCATTACAATTTCGCCCCTTTCAAGCACATAGGAGTGATGGGCCACTTTGAGGGCAGCCCGTGCATTCTGTTCCACAAGAAGAATGGTGGTCCCGGATTCATTAAGCTGCTGAATGACATTAAAAATTTCGCGCAAGATCAATGGGGCGATGCCCATGGAGGGCTCGTCTAAAAGAAGCAGTTCCGGTCGGGCCATCAAAGCACGGGCAATGGCCAGCATCTGCTGCTCGCCGCCGGACAGTGTGCCGGCGATCTGTTTGGAACGTGTTTCAAGGATGGGGAAAATCTCATAAATACGATCAACGCGTTCTTTGATCTCAAGGCGGTTGCTGCGCTTAAAATAGAGATAAGCTCCCAGATGAATATTGTCCAGAACGCTCAGATGACCAAAAATCTGCCTTCCTTCAGGCACCTGGGATATGCCCAAACCCACGATCCGGTTGGCCGGCATTCCGGCAATATCCTCGTCTTTATAAAAAATACTTCCCTTGCTGATTTTCATCAAACCGGAGATCGACTTCAAAAGGGTCGACTTGCCGGCCCCGTTGGCCCCGATAATGGAAATCACCTTTCCTTTTGGCACCCTTAGGGAAACATTTTTAAGCACCTGGATACTGCCATACGAAGCGTTTAAGCCCTCAATCCTTAGCATGGTTTAAGTCTCGCTTCCTAAATAAGCCTCAATAACCCTACGATTATTTTGTATCTCTTGGGGCGATCCTTCGGCAATCTTCTGCCCATAGTTCAACACCGCGATCTCATCGGATATGTTCATGATCACCTTCATGTCGTGTTCCACCAGCAAAACGGTGATCCCCTTTGCATTGATGGCCCGGATCAGAGAAGATGCCACGTAAGTTTCGGTCTCATTCAGCCCGGCTGCAGGTTCATCCAGACAAATCAGTTCCGGTTCACTGGCCAGGGCACGTCCGATCTCGAGTATCTTTTGCTCCCCTAAAGGCAAACTGTCTGCAGGGTCATTGAATTTATCGACAAGTCCGATAAATTTTAAAATCTTCATAGCGCTTTCTTTAGCCCGTGCTTCATTCCGCCTGAACTGCGGAAGTTGAAACCCCGAAGACAAAAAAGATGACCGTACTCTAGTATGACAACCCAGCATCACATTTTCCAGAACCGTCATATTGCCGAACAGCTCCACGGTCTGGAATGTCCTGGAAATACCCCGTTCCGCAATCTTGTGGGCTTTGAGATGTTCAATGGGCGACCCCTTAAACATGACCGATCCTTCTGTGGGCGGAAAAGATCCGGTAATGATATTGAACAGCGTTGTCTTGCCTGCACCATTGGGACCGATAATGGCTTTGATCATTCCCCTTTTCACCTGAAAACTAAGATTGCTGAGGGCCATCAACCCGCCAAAGGCCATGACCACTCGATTTATCTCCAGAATATTTTCTTCTTCAACAAAATTCATCGGATGTCTATTCCCTGAACCAGCCCTTTACGATTCCCGGCACTCCAACCAGTCCTTTTGGGAAAAAAATGGTGACCAGAAGCAGGATGGCGCCGTATACGATGACCTCATATTCTTGGAAATAATGGAGCCATTCATAGCTTAAAAAGGTGATGAGAACGGCACCGATAATCGCACCCCAGATGTTATACATCCCTCCCAGGGCAATCATGATTAGAAGCTTGATGGAAAAGAAAAGATCGAAGGTTGATGGGTTGATAAAATTAAGATAATGCGCATAAAGACTGCCCGCCAAAGAGGCCAAAACCGCTGAATAAACAAAGACCAGTATCTTAAACCTGGAAATATCCACACCCATGGCGCCGGCCGCCGGTTCACTGACATGAATGGCCCGTAAGGCACGCCCTATGCCCGATTGAATTATATTGACGGTAAAGATAAACGCAGCAAAGACAAAAATCCAGACCAGATAATAATACTTTTCAACAGAATCAAATTCAAATCCGAACATGCTTAATCCGGGAATGCCGGTCATACCATCCGGACCGCCGGTCCAGGCCGCCTCTTCATTAAAGATGATATAAACGATGATCCCAAAAGCCAGCGTTGCCATGGCCAGATAATGACCCCTTAGTTTGAGAGAAGGTGCTCCCACCAAAACGGCAACCACCGCCGATATGACCATACCGATAATTATGCACGGCCAGGGATTCAAACCATACTGGGCCGTCAAAATGGCAGAAGTATAGGCGCCGATGCCGTAAAAGGCCGCATGCCCGATGGAGATCTGGCCGGTATAGCCCATGAGCAAACTCAGTCCCATGGTTATCAGGCAGTATATCCCTGCAAAGATCATGATGTCGGTATAATGTCCTATAGAGGGAATTTCGTGGGCAACCCATGGAAAGGCGATGATAAAGAGCGCAAAGACAGCTATGGGAATTTTTCCGATTCGTAACATCCTTAAAACCTTTTGATCTTGCTGATCTCTATACTCCCTAAAATTCCACTGGGCCTAAAAAACAGGACGATCAGAAGCACGATCAGCGCAAAAGCATCTTTATATCCCGAGCTGATCACTCCGGCACCGAATGATTCGATGCTTCCCATAATAAGTCCCCCCAGAATAGCCCCGGGAAAGCTTCCCAGTCCTCCAAGGATGGCCGCACCGAATCCCTTCACTGCCAGCATGGCTCCCCGATCGTACTCCATAAGGGATATGGGTGTTACCGTAATACCGGCCACCGCGCCAATGGCAGCTGAAAGGGCAAAGGACAACAAAATCATTTGTTTGACATTAATCCCCACCAGGCTGGCCGCGTTCGGATTGTCCGCACAGGCGCTCATGGCCTTTCCGATAATGGTTCGATTAAAAAAGATCGACAAAACAATGACAATAACGATCAGAAAACCGATCACCCATAAATACTGGGGTTGAATCACGGCGCCGAAAACAGTGATGGGATTACGCCCGGAAAACGCCGGTAGATCATAAGGATCCTTGCCCCAGATAAACATGGCCGCGCCCTTGATCAGAATCGACGCTGCAATGGTGGCGATAATCAGCGTAAGCACCGAGGGCTGGCGGATGGGGCTGATCGCCAACCGGTCTAAAAGTATCCCCACCAGCGTCACAAGAATAACCGTGGCAGGGAAAGCCATAATTAAAGGAAGCCCCATGACCACGTGGAAAAAGACCATGATCAGCCCCCCCAGCATGACGAATTCGCCCTGGGCAAAATTGATGATCTCGGTCACATTATAGATGATGTTAAATCCCACGGCCACCATGGCATAGACACTGCCTACGGTAATGCCGGTGATCAGGTATTGAAACAGCTGCCCTGATAGTGTTATCGTTTCCATAGATTGGAACAGGATTTGATCTCAATTGATCGTAAACAAAACCGGTCAATTGAGGTTTGATTAAAAAGCGAGGGTGGTAAAATGGAACACCACCCTCACTAAAACATGTTGAAAAGAATCTAAAACCCTGAATGATCGAAAGTTTTTGTTTACGATCAACAAGGGTAAAAATCAGTCCGCTAATGCCCAGTCTCCATCTTTTACAACGACCATATTAAACGCATCCTTATTCAGACCGTTATGATCGTCAGGAGAGTAGTTGAATATACCATGCTGACCCACAAAGCCCTTAATATGGTTTTCGAGATAGTCCCGAATTTTTGCCTTGTCGTCACCGACTTTCGAAAGCGCTTTTACCACCATCTCCAGCGCATCCCAAGCATGGCCGCCAAATGAAGACAGCGGTTCGTTATATTTGGCCATATAGTCTTTCATATACTTGGTGGTAACACCTTTTTGCGGATCATTTGCCGGAAGTAGCCCGGCGATGTTACATGAGCCCAGAGGGCAAAAAACGCCTTCTGCCGCCCCTGCCGCGAGTTCGATATTTTTGCGGCTGCCAAAGCCATGACTCTGATAAAACGGAATGCTGGTCATTCCCAAATCTCTAGAGTTGCGGAGCACCGTAACCTGGGTCGGCCCCACAGACCAGTTGACAATGGCCTTGGGCGACTTGCCCTTGATTTTGGTCAACTGTGCCGTCATATCCGTATCTTTAGGACCGTATTTTTCATCGGCAACAATATTCATTTTATATTTGGGAGCAAGCCGGATGAGCTCACCACGGCCGCTGGCGCCAAACCCTGAAGTCACACTGACGATGGCAATCTTATTGATGCCCTTTTTTTGCAGCCGTGTATAAATCGCCTCTACGGCCATGGTATCGGTCTGAGGTGTTTTAAAGACCCATTTATACGGTTTGCCGGTCTTGGCATTATGAACGATTTTATAGCTTGCTGCACAGGAAATCAGCGGCGTTTTATATTTTTCAGCCAAAGGTAAAACCGCAAGAGATGTCCCGCTCAAAGAAGGACCGATCACCGCGCTGACTTTATCCTGGATCATCAGTTTTTTTACTGCCAGGTTAGCCTTTGTTGCATCACCTTCGGTATCATATACAATCAGTTCCAGTTTGTGACCGTTAATACCGCCGGCTTTGTTGATCTGCTCTGCGATCATCTCGGCGGTTTTCTTTTCAGGATCCCCCAAAAAAGAGGTTCGACCGGTTGCGGAGAATACAGCACCCACTTTATAGGTCCCCTTGAAAGCCATTGCCGGACTAACCATCAATCCCAGACAGAATAGACAAATTGTTGTGAAAATAGAAATTCTCTTGAGTGTCATCTACGCCTCCTTTTTTCAAATGTTTAACACGATTACTGTTTTGGAAACCGCACTTCGAGACCAAGGTCTCACTTCGTTTAGAATCAAACTGACTCTATCGATAATGTTATCCAGTTGGGGTATTGGAATACTGGAATAACAATATTTGGTTTCAAATGGATCTCATCTGAAACCTTTGGGATCGCTCAAAAATAATTTCACAAACTTATTGTTTCGTGAACCCTTGGCTGGGAACGGAGATTTTCCTGTATCAGCCGCTTTATAAAATTTAAGCAGTATTACAGTGTATAAACCTTACTGCCGTTAATGACTTTTACCTTGTTTTCTTCAAGTACCCTAACGGCCTCATCGATATTGTCGAATCGAAATATCATGACGGCATTCTCACCGCTGTGCCGAACAAAGGCATACATGTATTCCACGTTTATTTCGGCTTTGTTAAACATATCCAGTAATCGATGAAGACCTCCGGGCCTGTCTTCCACTTCTACTGCCACAACATCGGTTCTTCCCACGGTAAATCCACGGTTTTTAAGCGCCTTAACCGCTTTTACATTATCGTCTACAATGAGACGAAGTACACCGAAATCGGATGTGTCCGCCACGGCAAGCGCTCTGATGTTCACGTTTGCTTCGGAAAGAATCCCTGTCACTTCAGCCAAACGTCCAGCCTTATTTTCCAAAAAGACTGAAATCTGTTCCGCCTGCATATCTATCCTCCTTTGGTCATTGGCTACTTGTCACTCGTCACTTGTTACTGATCACTGGTTACTGATCACTTATCACTGATCACTGGTCACTTTTCTTGCTTTAATACTTCCCCTGTCTCCTGACCCTGGCCCCTTATATTTTACGATTGTCAATCACTCGCACAGCTTTCCCCTCGCTTCGAGCGATTGCCCTTGGTTCTACCAGTTTTACTTTTGCTGAAACGCCAAGATAATCTTTTATGTTCTTTGCTATTGTTCTTTCCCGATCCTGAAGGTGTTTTACTTCATCGGAAAAGAGATGTTCACCGACTTCAAGCAGAACGGTCAGCGTATCCAGCTTATCTTCTCTGTCAACAATAAGCTGATAATGCGGTTCAACTTCTTCCATTTCCATCAGAACACTTTCGATTTGTGACGGAAACACATTGACGCCTCTGATGATCAACATGTCATCCGTACGCCCGCTGACCTTGTTCATGCGGATATGGGTCCGTCCGCATATACACGGCTCGGGATTCAGCGACGTAATGTCGCGCGTCTTGTAACGGATAACTGGAAATGCTTCCTTGGTGATGGTCGTAAAAACAAGTTCACCGGTTTCACCGTAAGGGAGAACTTCTCCTGTCGCAGGGTTAATGATTTCAGGAATAAAATGATCTTCAAATATGTGAAGGCCTTGTTTCCCTTCATGACACTCAATGGCAACTCCGGGTCCAATCACCTCACTTAAGCCGTAAATATCCACAGCAACCAGGTTCAGCTTTCGTTCGATCTCTTCACGCATATTTTCAGACCAGGGTTCAGCCCCGAATATTCCGAATTTAAATTTGAAATCCTCAAAAGATACCCCCATATCTTCGGCGACTTCCGAGAGATGAAGCGCGTACGAGGGCGTCGCCGTCAATATAGTAGGACCAAAATCCTTCATGATGACAATTTGCCGCTTTGTATTACCTCCTGAAACCGGAATAACGGAAGCACCCAGTTTTTCCGCCCCATAGTGGATTCCCAAACCTCCCGTAAAGAGTCCGTATCCATAAGCATTGTGAATGATGTCTTCGCGTGTTGCTCCGCCGGCGGCCAGTGACCTGGCCATCAGTTCAGCCCATGTATTGACATCCCTGGCCGTATACCCCACAACAGTGGGTTTTCCTGTGGTGCCGGACGACGCATGGATACGAACAACATTGTCCATGGGAACGGCAAACATGCCGAAAGGGTAATTGTCCCTCAAATCCTCTTTTACGGTAAACGGAATTCGTTTTAAATCTTCAAGGGACTGAATGTCATTGGGTGTTAGATTGTTTTCTTCAAATTGTTTACGATAAAACGCTACATTTGCGTAGACACGATCAATCGTTGATTTGAGCCGTCGCAGTATGATGGCCTCGAGATCTTCTCTTGGCATGGTTTCGAATCCGATGTCGAGAATCATTACAGTACTCCTTTCAGAAACAGTTTATATTGAGACTTTTGAAAAACGCTCCCTTTTGCCCAATTACGGCGTTAGGCTCAAATTTTAATCCTCGAAATACTCACTGTATGTCTGCCTGCCCCGTAGGTCCAGCAGATCGCACTGGGGTGGTTAAAATTTTCGCCTGCCTTGAACCTGAACAAATTTGAACATTTTTCAAAGGTCTCATATTATAACTCAATATTGAATAAAATTATTCGCTTCTCTTTAAACAAAAAAGCTGCGGGTTTGAAACCCACAGCTTTAAAAAAGAAAACCATGGGTTTCTTTTTTTTTCTGTCTACCCATGGTTTTAACAAGTTGGTTCTTTTCTACCTTGCCGGCCCATGGATAGACTTCCTAAAAAAGAAGCCATCCAAAAAACTTAAAAAACCAAAGTAGAAAAAACGAAACCGCATCTGTTAGATCCTGAAAATTAAAGTTATTACATCATCTTTGTTTGAAGCTCTATATTGGATGGCTCACAATATGTCAAGGAAAAAGATGTATTGTATCCACAGATTGCACGTGTTCACGGGGTGTGCTTCCCCGTGAACACGTATAACAGATTTATTCCTGCAAACCCCCTTTGAAATCAGCTGCGCGTTTTTCAAGAAAAGCCTGTGCCCCTTCCTTTGCATCGGAACTTGCAAAGCAGATGACAAATGCATCGATTTCAATACGACATCCTGTCTTGAGATCGACATCCATGCCGGTGTTGATGGCCTGTTTTGCTGCGCGCAGTGAGACCTTTCCTTTTGAAACAATGATCTTGGCGACATTCAGGACTTCATCCATGAGTTGATCCTGTGCACATACCTTATTGACCAACCCCATGGCTTGTGCTTCGGCTGCGGGAATCATTTTGCCGGTAAATATCATTTCTTTGGCCCTGTTTTTTCCAATGAGTCTCGGCAGTCTCTGGGTACCGCCAAATCCGGGAATAATTCCCAGATTAATTTCCGGCAGACCGAACATTGCATTTTCAGATGCATAAATAAAGTCACACGAAATGACAACCTCACATCCGCCACCCAGGGCAAAACCGTTAACCGCCCCTATAACGGGTATTGGCAACTTTTGCAGTTTATTGACAATGCCGTGTCCCATTTCGGAAAAAATTTTTGCTTTAAGAGCATTAAACTTTAAAAACTCCTTGATATCCGCCCCGGCAACAAAAGATTTATCTCCGGCACCGGTTAGGATAAGAACCCTGATGCCCTCGTCCGCGGCAACTTTATCAATGGCATGTGAAAACTCTTTCAGCGATGCTTCATTTAATGCATTCAAAACCTCGGGTCTGTTAAACGTAATTGTTGCTATCTGCTCTTCTATTTTAAATATGATGTTCTTATATTCCATAAGTTAACCTCCGTATCTCTTTGAAACCGGGTTGGGGTTATCTTCCATCAATGCCGTCGGGTTCGTATCCTTTATATATTCCTTGATTCCCTTAACGATTGCCTCCGACATTTGATCCTGATACGCTGTATTGTTCAGTCTTTTACATTCTCTGGGATTGCTGATAAAAGACGTTTCAATGAGTATGGCGGGCATCTGGGCTCCCAGAAGAACATAAAAGGGCGCTTGTTTTACACCTTTACTCCTTATTTTGCTGTAGTGCTTTCTTAAATGACGATCCATCGATTTCTGAACATGAACCGCCAGACGGCTCGATTCGTTGATCTTGGCATTTTGCATAAGATCGCTCAAAATGGTCTCTAAATCGCTGATATTTTTTGTTGAAGTCGCATTTTCTCTTGCAGCAACCAAAATAGCATCATTATCCGTGGCCAGATTCAGAAAAAAAGTC
>CAXMTB010000021.1:0-30593 GCA_964195835.1 uncultured Nitrospinaceae bacterium
GCGTCCGGTGAGTGCTTATATGCATGATACCGCCCCATTTGAGGGCCAAGGCGCAAATAATGGCTACAAGTCCCATAACACCGATGCGGCTGTCCTTCATAATCATCAGTGCCTTTTCTCTAGTTCTGTGTCCTAAAACACCGTCGGCAGTATCTCCCAGTCCGTCCAGGTGAAGTGCAGCGGTAATGACAACCAGCAGGACAACGTCGAGAATCGCGGTTACCGGTTCCGGCCAGAATTTTAGTGCGATATAATCAAAAATAGACAACAAGCCACCGATAATGACACCCACAACAGGAAAAAACGGCACCATTCCTTTGGGATCATAGATAGCTGATTTCCCCAAAGGTATGATGGTTAAAAATTGCAATGCAGCGATTAAACGTTTCATTTTATTTTCACAGGAATACCGGCCACCATCCATATGACGCGGTCTACGCAGGCTGCTACTTTCTGATTGGCAAATCCGGTTATATCTCTAAATAATCTGGCCAGTTTGTTCTCAGGGACAATACCGGTTCCCACTTCGTTTGATACCAAAATCACCGGGCATTCGGCCTTTTCAATGGATTGGGTCAGTTTTTGAATATGGTTGTCAATGTTTTCCGGTTTATCGTCGTCCAAGATAAGATTGTTGATCCACAGCGTCAGGCAGTCCACAAGTATCACATGTCCTTTGATACCGTCTTTATGGATGGCCTCAGGCATAAAAAATGGTACTTCAAGGGTTTCCCAGGCACTGCTTCTTTGTTGTTGATGGTGTAAAACGCGTTGCTCCATTTCTTTGTCCTGGGGCATGCAGGTTGCGATAAAGATCTTTTGTCCTGGAATCTGCTCCGCCAAATGAAGCGCATGGCTGCTTTTGCCGCTCCTGCATCCACCGATAACAAGAATTGTTTCTTTCACAAATTACTCCCTAATTGAATATTTCCGGGGAACCAAGGTCACCCGTGGACTTTTGCCGAGAGGACTTTCGTCCACCAGAAGTGTGCATCCATAAGCTGCTTCCAAATTCTGATAGGTGATCACTTCATCCGGAAGCCCTTGACACATAACCTGACCATTATGCAGCAGAAGCAAATGATCGGCATACATGGCTGCAAGATTGACATCGTGGGATACCATCACAACGGTAATGCCCTTTTCTGTTTTAAGTTTTTCCATCAAGTCCATTATTCGAACCTGGTAGGCAAGGTCTAGAGATGCTGTGGGCTCATCTAAAAGTATAATATCGGGTTCCTGACAAATGGCCCTTGCAATAAAGACCCGTTGCTGCTCTCCGCCACTTAGCTGGTCCAGTTTTCGATGAGCCAGATTTTCCAAACCGGTAAAAGCGATGGCTTGATTTGCAATTTCCAGATCATTTTCTTCCTCGAGTCCCAGCATGCCAAGATAGGGTGAACGTCCCATGAGCACAATCTCGGTTACGGTAAAGGGAAAATCTGCAAAAGTCATCTGTGGAACAAATGCAATGGTCCGTGCTAAAGCTTTGCGATGATACTGATCGATGGGGCGATTCAGGATTTTTAACTCACCGTTTCGAGGCTTTAGAAGTCCGGATATTATTTTCATCAATGTGGTTTTACCTGAGCCGTTGGGACCGATGATGATAAAAAAATCTCGTTTTGGTACCTGAAAAGAAACATTTCTGAGAACTAGGTCTTCTCCAAATGAATGACTCAGATTTTTTGCAGTAATTGCACTATTCATCTGCTGGATCTTTTCAATAAATAGATAAACAGCGGTGCACCGATTATGGCAGTTATAACACCGGCAGGCATCTCTCCCTGTTCTGGAAGCGTTCGTGCCAGTAAATCACAAAAAACCATATAGGTGCCTCCGCCAAATACACATGCCGGGACCAGCACCCGATGATCCGGACCAAAAACAAGCCGAAGCAGGTGCGGAATGACAAGACCGACAAATCCCACAAGGCCACAGTATGACACTGTTGCGCTGACCATAAATGACGTCGTCACTAAAAGCGTAAACGTTACCGCTTTTATGTTTACGCCCAGTGTCTGTGCCGTTTCCTTTCCCATGAGAAGCAGATTCATTGGGTTAGAAAGCCAGAAAACAAGAAAAAAACAGGGTAAGAGTGTTGCAGCAAGAATTCCGACATGTTTCATATCTACCATGGAAAGATCCCCCATCAGCCAGAAAAGGATGTTGTGAAGTCTGGAATCCTGGGTCATGGAAACTAAAAACATAATCACTGCCCCGCAAAATGCATTCACCATCACTCCTGAAAGCAGAAGTGCATCTTTTTTCAGGATCGTTTGTCCTGAAGACATGGCCAGTATTAAAAGAAGTGTAGCAATACTTCCGGTAAAAGCTGTAAGACTTACACCCGGGAACCGGGAAAAGCCCATGAGGATGCCGATAATTGCCCCGATAGCCGAACCTCCTGAAATACCGAGAATATACGGTTCTGCCAGTGGGTTGCGAAGCAAGGCCTGAAAAACAAGACCTCCCAGAGAAAGTGCAGCGCCCACCAGAGCAGCCAGAAGCACCCTTGGAAAGCGGATTTGCCAGATAATCGTATACAGCATGGACTCCGGTTCTTTTGTACCCAGCAAGCTTTGAAAAACATCCTTGATTCCACTATCGGTAGATCCCATGGAAATTCCCAGAACGATGGCAAAACCCAGTAATAGTATCAGCAGAGATGAAGCTGTTATGACTCTTTTGACAAGAAAGGGTGATTTGATATTCACTGGATTTTTTCAACAAGCTCCGGGTGGATCAGCCGTATTAATAGTTCGAGACCGTCCACCAGCCGGGGCGTGGGACGGTCGAAAAAATTGGAATCTTCAACATAAATGCGCTGGTTTCGAACTGCGGGCATATTGGGCCATTTTTCCCATTCTGCCTTGACCTTTTCAAATACCGCACTTCGTGCCATGGAAGTGATAATAATGATTTCCGGTGAAAGTGCCAGAACCTTTTCGCGACTAAACCGGGGATACGGTATGGGGCCCGCCGAAAGGTTGGTCCCTCCGGCTATAACAATGAGTTCATGGATAAAGGTGTGGGTCCCCGCGGACACGATAGGCGAAACACCGATTTGAAGAAAAACCCTGGGACGATGTGTGGTCTTTGCAACCAGAGACTTTACCTTTTGAATTCTCAAATCCATGTTCTTCACCAGTTGATTGGCTCGACCTTTGGCATTTAGAAGTGTGCCGATTTCCAGAACTGTTTTCATGATGGTTTCTAAATTATTGGGGTCCACGGCATATACGGGTATTTTCAAAGACTCGAGACGCTGGGCGATCACTCGTGGATTGCCGTCTTTGATTGCAATGCAAAGATCCGGCTTCAAGGCCACTATTTTCTCCAGATCGAGATGAACATAAGAACCGACCTTAGGTAGTTTTACGGCTTCAGGGGGAAAATCACTGTACGTTGTCACTCCTTGTAAACGGTGACCTTGATCCAAAGCAAAAACAATCTCCGTGATACTTGGGGCAAGAGATACCACCCGCTGAGGTTTATCCGGAACCGTGACGTGTCGTCCCAACTGATCTGTTACGGTTTTGGCAACAGATGTGGCTTCCAATGAAATTAAAGGCAATATCGCCATCATGAAAACGATGGTTATGTATCTAAAAGTTGTCATTTCGTAGCATTTAGCCTTTTAAAAACATTACCGCTTCCTTTGAAATCGATTTGTTTCAAAGGACCAAACTATTACATCATTTCTTTACTCAAAAAAAAACCGGACCGAAATACATCGATCCGGGAATGTCCCTTTTTATCCTCAAGATCATTCGACACCTCATATCCTCGAAGGCTTCAGCCTCTGCCCAGGCAGGTCTTCTGACTTTCCCGCCCTATTAGCGACCTTCCCATCTTTAATTATAAGACAGTGGCACATCAATGCTAAGAGGGTTCCCTTTTCCAGTAAAATTTAGAAAAAGGTGGGATTACAGCGGCGGGCCCGTCCCCGAATTTCACGGGGTTCCCTATTAAACTCATACGAGCACCTGAACATATCAATTAAGTAATTAAAAAACAGCATTAAAGTCAAGGGATTTGTTCAAAGTCCTTTTTTTTGGGCTTTAAATGATCGAAATTAAGAATAAACGATGTGTTACCCAAAGTAAAACCTCAATTGAGGCAAAATCTCTTTCTATTTAAAAATCCTTATTGTATGATCTCAACCGAGGTATACATCCAATGAACGGCCTTAATATTGTAACAAGCAACTGCATGGACACCCTTGCCGAACAATTGGCACTCATCATAAGAGCGCCGCTTTCTTCGCCGTTTTCTCCAGAGATTATTGTCGTTCAGAGTAGAGGAATGGAGCGTTGGGTAGCCATGGAACTTGCCGGACATAACGGCATCTGCGCAAACTGTTTTTTCCCCTTTCCCAACACATTTTTACAGGAAATGTTTAATGAAACGATTCCTGATCTACCTGAAGAATCTTCCTTTGATCCTTTGACAATGACATTCAAGATCATGAAGGATCTTCCTGAATGTATCCACTTGCCGGGTTTTGAAAGTTTAAAACGTTATCTTGCAGATGAGAACACCGGGATGAAACTGTTTCAGATTTCGAAAAGAATCGCTGATCTGTTTGACCAGTATCTTGTTTTCAGGCCCGAGATGATATTCAATTGGGAAAAAGGAAGGGACCATCACTGGCAGGCAGATCTATGGCGTAAGCTTTCGTCCGGAAAGGAACACTTGCATCGCGCCGGGCTCTGGAAGGCGTTTTTGGAAAAGATCAGAAAATCACCACGTCAAACAGAGCATTTCCCCGGCCGTGTTTGCATATTCGGGATATCTTATTTGCCACTTTTTCATCTCAAAGCCTTTGTTGAAATATCACGCCATTCTCAGGTGAACCTTTTCCTAATGAACCCATGCAAAGAGTACTGGGGAGATATTGTTTCCGGTCGAGAGACCAGAAAGATAAGGAAAAAACAACCTCGATCAAATGACATCTCGGAAGATCTTTATCTTGAAGAAGGACATCGGCTGCTGGCTTCCATGGGGACTTTGGGTAGAAATTTTATTTCACTGGTTAGTGATCTCGACAGTCAGGTTTTCGAACTGTTCAAAGAGAATCAAGGCCATACAATACTTGAGAAAATCCAGTCGGATATTTTAAGTTTAAAAAGCCGTCGGTTTTCTTTCCCTTCACCTAACACCCGCGCCCCATCCCCTACGACTGATTCCTCTATTCAGATTCATTCCTGTCACAGTCCAATGCGGGAAATCGAGGTTCTTCACGATAATCTTCTTTCCATGTTTGAAGAAGATCCGGATCTGTTGCCCAAAGACATCGTCGTCATGACACCCGACATCCATTTATATGCTCCATTTGTTCAGGCCGTCTTCGGAGCACAGATAGATGAAAAAAAACGGATTCCATTCACAATTGCGGACCAGAGCATCATGAAAGAAAGTCGCATTATTGAAGGATTCATGTCGATACTCGATCTTGAAAACAGCCGGATGAGTGTAAACCGCGTCATGGCCTTGTTTGAGCTGCCGGAAATTAAAGAAAATTTTGGCATATCCGAATCGGAAATCGAAATATTGGAACGCTGGATCAAAGAAACCAATATCCGGTGGGGAATCGATGCAGAACACCGCTGCAAGCTTGGTCTTCCGGTTTTTTCGGAAAACACCTGGAAGGCCGGAATTGAGAGACTACTTTTAGGATATGCAATGCCGGGTTTCGGGTGTAAAATGTTCTCCGGAATTCTTCCTTACGATCATATCGAGGGTGGTGAGGTTAAGATTCTGGGTAAATTTATAGGATTTTTAGATCGGCTTATTAACAGTGTGGATTCTCTTAATCAGGCCAGAACATTAAGTGGCTGGAGTAAGGTTTTTTCAGATATTATCGAACATTTTTTTACCCCAGAGCAAGACTCAGAACCAGAGATCCGGATTCTCAGGAGTATTTTGGATGATATGTCTAAAACAGAAGTATTATCCGGCTTTGACAAATCCATAAAAATCGATGTTGCAAAATCTTTTCTGGGGGGTCTTCTTGAGGATAAACAGCTTCGCAGGGGATTTATTTCCGGAGGTGTGACGTTTTGCGCAATGCTTCCCATGAGAAGTATCCCGTTTAAAGTCGTCTGTCTTGTGGGCATGAACACCGATGCCTTCCCACGCGAGACAAAAACACTTGAGTTCGATCTTATGGCAAAACATCCTAAGATCGGTGATCGAAACCGAAGAAATGACGACAAGTATCTTTTTCTGGAAGCCCTTATATCCGCAAGAAATAAATTCTATATCAGTTATGTAGGCCAGAGCATCCAAGATAACGCCAGGATTCCACCATCTGTCCTTGTGAGTGAACTCATAGATTGTATCAAAGAAGGATTTGGATTTTCAGAAGAGCAGGTGGTCATTTTTCATCGGCTTCAGGCATTTTCACAGGAATATTTTAAAAACAACAGTAAGCTGTTCAGCTACTCATACGAGAATTTTATCGCAAGCTCAAAAATGTTTGACCGTAAAGAAGCGACTCCTTTGATTTCAACAACGCTGCACGAACCTGACAAAGAATTGAAAGACCTTTCCATTAAGGCGTTAAGCACGTTTTTCAACAATCCGGCAAAATATCTACTTGAAAAACGTCTGGGAATATATCTGCATGAGAGAGCAGATGTCCTTGATGAAAGAGAAAATTTCCGCTTAGATTATCTTGGAAAATATATGCTGGATCAGCAACTTGTGACAACAAGACTCTCAGAATCAAGCCTGAAAGATGTTTATCCGCTAATAAAGGCCTCCGGAGAACTCCCTCATGGGAAAGTGGGAGAATATATTTACAATGAAATGAGTATAGATGCAGAAGATTTTGTTCGAAAAATAAAAGACCACACCAAAGGCCACCGCCTTGAAGATCTCGATGTTGAACTTGACATTGCTGGCTTTAGGATATTCGATCGTGTTACGGATGTTTATGAAAACGGTTTGATCACAACCATATATGCGAACATAAAACCTAAATATCTATTGAATACATGGATATATCATCTTATTGTTTGTGCTTTACTTGAAGATAAACGCTCTGTGCAGAGCTTTTTGCTATGCAAAGATGCCGCCTGGGAATTTACACCTGTTTCAAGTGCTTTAGATATCTTAAAATACCTGCTCAATATTTACTGGAAGGGAATGTCAGAGCCGTTGCACTTTTTCCCTGTATCTTCTTTTGAATATGTTTGTAAGATATTGCTGAAGAATCGGATACAGCCGGCAGCCTTAAAGGCTGCACAAAGAAAATGGAGTGGGAGTGATTTTTCACGGGGAGAGTCAAAAGATCCGTATTTTGACTGTTGCTTTGGCAAAAATGATCCTTTGGATGAGGATTTTGAAAAAATCTCAATGAAAATTTATTCACCCTTGCTGAATCATTGTAGTGAAATAATATTATAAAAAATCATTCAGGTGACAATGAAACCCTTTATATCCGCCTCAACACAATGGGTCTGATCCAAGATCTCATTTTAAAACCGCTGGTAAGCTCAATAAAGATTTTACCCTTTCTTCATTTAATTTTGAGATCGGTTCAGGGTGATTCCATTTTTCAGCGCAAGGATCTGTTTCCGGAAACGTCCTTTCCGTTAAAACGCATAACTTCGGTTCTACTAAAGATGTTCATACCAAAATCAAGGAAAGACTATATGCCTCTTCCGGGATAGTTAACGCTGCTTATGCTTCCGGGATGAAACCCGGAGACGAGTTTAACTTAGTTGTATCAATGGGGATCGGTTTTGGCGCAGCGTATCCTGATTTTAAATCGGAAAATCCAGCCCAAACAGTTACCAGTTTCGGAGGACTCCTGTTTATGATGGTGTGTGCAGGATATGTAGGAGCTGTTATCATTATTCAAGCAGGGCCGGTTTATCGCCTTTTTATGGCTAATATTCAGGGAAAAGTATTGACTGTTTTTGAATGGGGATGGGTTCTCGGATCGTTTATCCTGATTTTTTTCCTCAGCATTGCTGCGGTGATGTTGCCCATGAAATTCGGAGAAAAGAGACTGTCAAAAATGTTGATTTAAAGAGGTAATGAATTTATATAGATAGACATTGCCAAAACCAAATTGTGCTTTATTATATTGGTGGTTTCATAACTTATAGGTTGTTGCCCAAACGAAAATTTCTAACTCGATTAAAAAGAGAGGCATTTGGAAACCGACAAATTTTTTTTAGATTTGAGTTATAGGAGAATAAATGGCTGAAACTGACAAAGATGATCTTATCAGCATCATTGATGAAGATGAAAAAGATGCAGTGATTCCCGATACACTTCCTTTGATTTCCGTTCGTGATATTGTGATTTTTACCGACATGCTCCTCCCCCTCTTTATCGGCCGTGAAAAATCGATACGTGCTGTTGAGGAGGCCGTGGAAAAAGACGGATATTTATTTTTAACCGCGCAAAAAGATCCAAATATCGAAAACCCGAACCCTGATCAAATATTTACGGTTGGAACTGTGAGCAAGATCCTGCGGATGCTAAAACTCCCTGATGGACGCGTGAAAGCCCTTGTGCAGGGTATCGAAAAGGCCAGAATTGTTAAATACGTTTCAAAGAGATCCATATATCGTGTAAAAATTGAAATGATTCCCGATCCGCCGGTTGAAGATATCAATATAGAAATGGAAGCATTGATGCGTAATGTTATCGAACACTCCGAAAAGATATTGGCGCTGCGTGGTGAAATGAACAACGATGTCGGCGTTATTTTAGAGAGTGTGATTGATCCGGGGAAACTAGCAGATCTTGTGGCTTCAAATCTGAAGTTAAAAATTGATGAATCCCAGATTTTGCTCGAACTGCTCGATCCTGTTGAGCGTCTCAAAAAAGTTAATGAGCTTCTTTCGCGAGAAGTGGAATTGTCCTCCATGCAGGCTAAAATCCAGTCTGATGTAAAAGATGAAATTTCGAAAAGTCAAAGAGACTATTTTTTAAGGGAACAGGTTCGGGTCATCCACAAGGAACTCGGAGACGACGACGGAAAATTAAGGGAAATAGATGATTATAGAAGGAAGATAAGAAGGGCCAAGATGTCAAAAAATGCAGACAAAGAAGCCTTAAAGCAGTTGAAACGTCTGGATCAAATGCATCCTGACTCTGCAGAAGCTTCTGTTGTTCGCACATATCTGGATTGGCTGGTTGAGTTGCCATGGAGTAAAACCACCAAAGACGTTATTGATATCAAAAATGCAAAAACGTTTCTGGATAAAGACCATTTTGGTCTAAAACATGTGAAAGATCGTATTCTTGAATACCTGAGCGTGCGCAAACTTAACCCTAAAATGAAGGGTCCGATTTTATGTTTCGTGGGCCCACCCGGTGTTGGGAAGACATCCCTTGGTCAGGCCATAGCACGCGCAATAAAACGAAAATTTGTCCGCATTTCCCTCGGTGGCATAAGGGATGAAGCCGAAATCAGAGGCCACCGTCGTACCTATATCGGTGCTATGCCGGGACGAATCCTTCAGGGCCTTAAACAGAGCGGTGCAAACAATCCTGTTTTCATGATGGATGAGATTGACAAGCTTGGTTCTGACTTCAGAGGTGATCCCTCCTCAGCGCTTTTAGAGGCTTTGGATCCTGAACAGAACTCGTCGTTTAGCGACCACTACCTTAATATAGCCTTTGATCTTTCCAAGGTTATGTTTATCCTCACTGCCAACTTTACAGATTCGATTCCATCAGCGCTCCTTGACAGGATGGAGGTGATTACACTTTCCGGATATGCGGAGGATGAAAAAAAGACCATTGCCCAAAGACACCTCATACCGCGTCAGATAAAGGAAAATGGTTTAAAGTCGAAAACCTTGTCCATCAGTAAAGGCTCATTATCTAAAATCGTATCCGAATACACTTCCGAGGCTGGGTTGAGGAACCTTGAACGCGAAATCGGCACCCTTTGTCGCAAGGTGGCACGGAAAATCGCCGAAGGTGATAAAGGTCCGTTTCGAATCACAAAAAATAATCTGCAAAGTTACCTGGGGGTTCCAAAATATTTTCCTGAGATGGATCAGGAAAATAGCCAAGTGGGTTTATCCACCGGTCTGGCCTGGACACAGGCCGGTGGCGAGGTGCTTTATGTAGAGGCATCATTAATCGACGGAAAGGGGGAACTCATCGTTACTGGCCAAATCGGGGAAGTTATGCAGGAGTCTGCTCGGGCGGCCCTGAGTTATACCCGTGCCAATCTTGTTTCTTTCGGGATCAAAAAAAATATTCTTGAAAATAAGGATATTCATATTCATGTTCCAGCCGGCGCAATCCCCAAAGATGGGCCGTCTGCCGGAATCGCAATGGCGACAGCACTTATATCTATTTTGTTAAACAAGCCGGTTAATAAAGATGTTGCCATGACCGGAGAAATTACATTGAGGGGAAGAGTGCTTCCTATAGGCGGTTTGAAAGAAAAAGCATTGGGTGCATTGAGGGCCGGGATTCGTACAATCATTATTCCTGAAAAAAACAAAAAGGATCTGGCTGAAATTCCGATGAATGTAAAGCGAAAAATCAATTTTGTTCCTGTAAAAGACATGGAAAAAGTTATTTCACTTGCAATCGATGAAGGTTGATGGCTGATAAGCAATATGAGGATACTTGCTGTTGATACGGCGACAACCAGCTGCAGTGTCGCAATAGTAGATAATACGTCTCTGCTTTCGGAGTTCACACTAGCTAAAGAAGAGACACATTCTAAACATTTAATGGATATGATAAAGGCGGCCCTTAGAATGTCAGGACTTAATTTTTCTGATCTGGATGGATTTGCAGTAACCAGAGGTCCCGGATCCTTTACAGGCCTGAGAATTGGTATCAGTACCATTAAGGGGCTTGTCGTGGCATCAGAAAAACCAGTTGTCGGTGTTTCAAGCCTGGAAGCGCTTGCGCTTCAGGTGTCTTATTCTCGTGATCTTATATGTCCGATTTTAGATGCGCGTAGAGGAGAGGTTTATTTTTCCCGATACAGGTTCCTAAACGGTCATTTAAAAAAGCAAACAATAGAACGCGTGGCACCTCCTTATCAAGCTGTTGATGATCTTAACGAATCTTGCCTGTTTGTAGGAAATGGCGCTGTTGTATATAAAGAAATGATACTGGAAAAAATGGGTGAATTTGCGTCTTTTGCACCGTTGATTCAAAATACGATTAGAGCTTCAACTATGGCCTATCTTAGCATGGCAAAATTCGAAAACAACGATACAGATGATATTGAAAAAATATTGCCGTATTATATCCGGAAATCTGATGCAGAGTTGAATTTAATGATATCATAACATGTATTAAAGTGTTTGATGTTTTGCCATAAATATAATTAATAAGAAAACACCTTAATTTTGGGCAAAAAGAACAATCATTACGGTTATTATTGACAATATGGATTCATTTTTGATAAACAAAATAGTTTAGTCTTTTATATTATAAAGTAAGATCGACCAAGGCATACGAGATGAGCAACTTTATTTGGTCTGACGTACCCAGCGACTCTGCCTTTCCGTTGGCAAGTGCTGGGTATCCTTTTATATTTGCTTCTATATTTGCAACTGCTGTATTCGCGCTTTTGGGGCTCGTCACGCTATCTCTGATGGGTCTTGCTGCGACCTTTTTCATATGTTATTTTTTCAGGGATCCGGACCGTGTTATTCCCAATTATACCGGATGCGTTGTTTCACCGGCTGATGGAAAGGTTATTTCGGCGGGTTTGGTCGATAACAGTCGATTTTGTGAAGGTTCGTGCATAAAAGTCAGCATCTTTATGTCGATATTTAATGTTCATGTCAATCGTATTCCCCACGAAGGACAGGTAAAAGAGGTTCTCTATTATCCTGGAAAATTTTTTTCCGCCAATTTGGATAAGGCATCAAATCATAATGAACACAATGCAATTTTCATAGAAACCGAAGAAGGGGAGAATATTTGTACGGTCCAGATTGCAGGACTGATTGCAAGACGCATCATCTGTAAATTACAGAAGGGTGATATTGTCACCCGGGGACAGCGTTTTGGATTAATATGTTTTGGATCACGTCTCGATGTTTATCTTCCTCCTGAGATAAATTTGAAAGTGGCGGTGGGAGACAAGGTAAAAGCCGGGACATCTGTTTTGGGAGACTTGATATGATAAGAACGAAAAGAAATAATAAAGAAAAATCGCATCGAGGAATTTACATCCTGCCCAACATATTTACATCGCTCAATCTTTTTTTCGGATTTTATGCTATTATCGCCGCAATAAACGGAAAATTTGTCGCTGCGGCGGTAGCCATTATTATCGGCGTATTATTTGATATCATGGATGGTAAAATCGCCAGAGCTACGAATACCACCAGCAAATTCGGCCTTGAATACGATTCCCTGGCCGACCTTATATCTTTTGGTCTTGCACCGGGATTAATGATATATTTGTGGTCTCTAAAGCCATTGGGAAGAATCGGATGGCTGGCAGCATTTCTATTTATGGCTTGTGGGGCCCTTCGCCTCGCCCGTTTTAATTCGCAGGTAGGTATAATAAGCAGTGATCATTTTGTGGGGCTTCCGATTCCAGCCGGAGCGGGTATGGCAGCAACTGCCGTTTTATTTTGTCATAAATTTGGTATCGAAGGAAAAATTAATCCCATCCTGATTCTTGTGATGCTGTACATTCTTTCTTTTTTAATGGTAAGCACCATAAAATATAACAGTTTCAAAAAACCTGAGCTGTTTAAAAAAATGAATTTCAATGTTCTGGTGGCAATCATCTTGATATTGATTTTCATCGCCGCCCAGCCATCCGTTGCTCTATTTTTTTTGGCGCTGACCTATGTTGTTTCAGGTCCTTTAATTAGTATTAAACATTATAAAAAAGCGAGCCAAACCGTATCGGAAACCAGTGATGCAAGTGAGCACGGGTCTAGTTCCATTTAAACGGAATCTATCAAAAATCATTCTCGCAATGATGACCAAAAACATTAAAACTGATTGATTGGACGTATTCCTATGACAAAAGAATATCATATTTCTGTAATTCCAGGTGATGGTACCGGACCCGAAGTTGTTGCAGAAGGCATCAAGATCCTTCAAACTTTGGCAGACAAATTCGGCTTCAAACTTAACTTTACCCATTATGATATCGGCGGAGAACATTATAAGGCGACAGGAGAGATTTTACCTGAAAATATTCTGGAATCAATCTCTGAATCAAATGCGATATATTTAGGGGCCATCGGGCATCCGGATGTAAAACCGGGCATTCTTGAAAAAGGTATCCTTTTAAAGCTTCGGTTTTATTTTGACCAGTATATCAATTTGAGGCCTGTTAAACTCTATGAAGGTGTAGAAACACCGTTAAAGGACAAGGGGCCGTCGGATATAGATTTTGTCGTGGTTCGGGAGAATACCGAAGGACTCTACGCTGGTGCCGGTGGTTGTTTAAAACACGGCACTGCAGATGAAGTGGCCATACAGGAATCGATAAACACCCGAAAAGGGGTAGAACGGTGTGTCAGATATGCTTTTGAGTATTGCAGGAAAAGAAACCAAAGAAAAAAACTGACACTTTGTGGAAAAACCAATGTGCTGACCTTTGCATTTGAATTATGGGAACGTACGTTCTATGAGGTTGCAAAAGAATACCCTGATATTGAAACAGATTATGCACACGTTGACGCTATCTGTATGTGGATGGTTAAAAATCCGGAATGGTTCGATGTTATTGTTACCGATAACATGTTTGGTGATATTATCACTGATCTGGGCGCAATGATTCAAGGAGGGATGGGTATTGCCGCAGGAGCAAATATTAATCCTGAAGGAATTTCAATGTTCGAACCCATCGGCGGATCCGCTCCTAAATATACCGGTAAAAATATCATAAACCCCATTGCTGCCATTTCAGCGGCCCAGATCATGCTTGAAACTCTAGGGGAAACTATGGCCGCCTCTTTGATAGAAGAGAGTGTTATTAGAGTCTTGCGTGATGATCTAAAAGATGTTGCTGCAGGTAAAATGGGATACTCAACACAAGAAGTTGGAGATCTTGTGATAAGTTATATTAAGGGAAACAGCAAGCAATGACGGATAAAAAATTTAACATTGCCGTAGCAGGGGCAACAGGAGCCGTGGGAAATCAAATGATTTCCTGCCTTGAAGAGAGAAACTTTCCAATTAAGTCGATAAAATTCTTGGCATCCAGTCGTTCTGTCGGGCGCAAGCTCAAATACAAAGGTCGTGACATTGCCGTTGAAGAGTTGACCGAGACCTCTTTTAAAGGAATCGATATCGCCCTTTTCTCAGCCGGCGGTGGAACAAGTGAAAAATTTGCACCTTTTGCCGCAAATGATGGATGTGTGGTTGTTGATAATTCAAGTGCATGGCGGATGGACCCCGAGGTTCCACTGGTGGTTCCTGAAGTCAATCCCCATGCCGTCGCACAGTTTAGAAACAAAGGAATTATCGCGAATCCGAACTGTTCGACAATTCAAATGGTCGTTCCATTACATCCATTGCACCAAAAATATGGTATCAAGCGGATTGTGGTGTCAACGTATCAGGCGGTTTCAGGGACCGGCAAAAAGGCAATTGACGAACTTGATTCCCAGACCCGGGCGATTCTTAATTTTAAAAAACATGAAAATAAAGTATATCCTCACACCATTGCATTTAACTGCCTCCCGCATATCGATGTATTTTTGGAAAACGGATATACAAAAGAAGAGATGAAGATGGTCCATGAAACCCGAAAAATCCTGGAGGACGATACCATAGGGGTTACGGCCACCACCGTTCGAGTGCCGGTTTTTTTCGGACATTCGGAATCGATTAACATTGAAACAAAAAAGAATGTTTCTGCTATAGAGGTGAGGGCGCTTCTTGAAAGAACACCCGGCGTAAAGGTTGTTGATGATCCGGAGAACAATCGTTATCCACTCGCTATTGATGCCGCCGGACAGGATTTGACACTTGTAGGTCGTATTCGTGACGATGAATCCATAGAAAATGGTATCAATATGTGGGTTGTCGCCGACAACATCAGAAAGGGCGCAGCGACCAATACGGTGCAGATCGCTGAAATACTGATAAAAGAATATTTATCGGGGGAGTAGATTTGGAACGAGTACCAATTACGCGAGAAGGGTATGAGGCCCTTAAAAAAGAACTGGAATATATTCAAAAAGTCGAACGACCCAGAAATATAAAGGACATTGAGGAAGCCCGTGCTCACGGGGATATTACTGAAAATGCCGAGTTTGAAGCTGCCAAAGACCGGCAAGCTTTTATAGAGGGAAGGTTGAATAAATTGGGATACAAACTATCCATGGCGGATATCATTGATCCTCAAAAGCTTCCCAAAGATCGGGCGCTATTTGCCAGTTCTGTGTTACTTGAAAATATTGATACTTCAGAAAAGGTTGAATATCAACTTGTTGGACCCGATGAAGCGAATATCGAAGAAGGTCGAATTTCTGTGTCTTCGCCACTCGGGAAAGCCATTTTAGGGAAAAAACCCGGAGACGAGATCGTCTTGGAAGCTCCGGGTGGAAAAAGATATTATGAATTAATAGAAATATTGTAAACGGAGGTTTTTTGTGGCACGTATAACCATAGAAGATTGTTTAAAGCGGGTACAAAACCGATTTTTACTGGTAAACATGGCGGCCAAACGTGTAAGACAGATCCGTGAAGGGTCTGAATATCTGGTCAGTTCGCCAAAAAATGAAGACATTGTGGTTTCTCTACGTGAAATCGCCGCAGGCAAGATCACCATTAGAGAAGATAAAGAAGAAGAAATAAAAGAGGAAATAGTAGAAATAGAGGAAAAAGAGGAAAATATATAGGAGGCCGATACTTTTTTTGCCAAAGTACAGCTACGCCTACAAGGCGATAAAAAGGAATGTCGGGAAAGCGTTGCATCAATATGATATGATCTCCCATGGAGATCGAATTTTAGTCGGGCTTTCAGGAGGTAAAGATAGTTTTATCCTGATGTGGATATTAAGTGAGCGCCTAAAACGCATTCCCATCAATTATGAGTTGTATTCAGTGAATGTTGATTTGGGATTTGACGGAGGATTCAGTAAATCTTTGGCAGAATATTGCAGTCAAATAGGCTTTGAGCTCAGAGTTGAGCTTACAGATTACGGAGTTTTGGCGCACAGTTCCGAAAATCGGGAAAATCCTTGTTTTTTATGTTCCAGGTTGCGCAGGAAAAGGCTTTTTGAAATTGCGGATGAACTCGGATGCAACAAGGTCGCCCTTGGACACAATAAAGACGATATCATTGAAA
Organism: uncultured Nitrospinaceae bacterium; assembly: GCA_964195835.1. Taxonomy (GTDB): domain Bacteria; phylum Desulfobacterota; class Desulfobacteria; order Desulfobacterales; family UBA11574; genus UBA11574. The sequence goes on from CAXMTB010000021.1 coordinate 16,280, forward strand.
CTTTATTTATGAATATTTTCTATGCTGGTGAGATTAGCAGTATGCTGCCTTCCCAGTCTTTTTTTCAGGGAAAGTTTTCGGTGATAAGGCCGCTTGCCTTTGTTGACGAAGATGTTATAGAGCGTTTTGCCAAGGAAAAGGGTTTCCCGGTTTTTAAAAATCCCTGCCCCAGCACAAAAACCTCCAAGCGACATGAAATAAAAAAGATTCTAAAACAGCTTTATAGCAATAACAAAAAAGTCAAAGGGAATATTTTCAGAGCCATGCACAATGTGAAAATGGATTATTTACCAAAATGAAAGATATCCAAAATCAATTCGATTATCGCAACATTCCAATTGATAAGGTTGGGATAAAGGATCTTAAATATCCCATAACCGTACTTGATCGAAGGAACAACATTCAACATACGGTTGCTTCCATAAACATGTATGTTGATTTGCCCCACAATTACAAAGGGACTCACATGAGCCGTTTTGTGGAAATGTTGCATCTATTCCGACCGGAAGTCTCCTTAAAAAAAATTTCCGTTATTCTTGAGGAGATGAAAGAGTATCTAAATGCAGCTTCATCCAATATTGAGGTAACCTTTCCCTATTTCATTGAAAAAAGATCTCCGGTCAGCAAATCTCCCGGTTTGATGGATTATATCTGCAGTTTTTTAGGATCTAGCGACCCAAAGGGTAAGATTGACCTCGTATCCGTAGTCGTTGTTCCCATCTCTTCTGTTTGTCCCTGTTCAAAAGAAATCAGTGAATCAGGCGCCCACAATCAGCGCGGACAAGTTCGTCTTAGCACACGCTTTAACAAATTTATCTGGATTGAAGATATGATTGAGCTGGTGGAAGATGCCGCATCATGTGAAGTATATTCGGTACTGAAACGGGTAGATGAAAAACATGTTACAGAAAAAGGTTTTTCGAATCCTAAATTTGTTGAAGATATTGTGAGAGATGTTGCTGATAAACTGAAAAAAGACAGCAATATAACTTGGTTTTCCGTGAGTGCTGAAAATTTCGAATCCATCCATAACCATAGTGCCTATGCCTCCATAACAAGCGGACAGGACCCCTATCTATAGTTTAGTGTCCATCCATAAATGGTCTTTTTGCCCAATCCGCCGGAGGCGGACAAGTCTCTGCGCTTGCCCTGTGAAATGCGGAGCCTATTTCTCTGGGGTTATGTTCAAAAAATAATCCTCGGAATATCAACCATATGCCTGCCTGCCTCGTAGGTCCGGCAGATCGTACTGGGGTGGTTATTTTTTTCGAATGCCTTGATCTTGAACAAATATCCTCATTTATGGATGGACACTAGTTTAAAGCACGCTTAATTATATCCATCATCGGTTCCGGAGACTTACCTGGCGTATTTATCATCAAAACAAAAGGATACAACTCTCCATTTTTCTTTTCGATATAGCCGGCTCTGGTATGGATTCCCTTAAGGGTTCCGGTCTTATAATACATTTTATCCGTTTGTCGCATAAGAAAATAATGCGGTATAAATGCATTAAGTATTTTATAGAAGGCCCTCGCTGAAATCTGATTTTTTCTTGATATCCCGGAACCCTCTTCAATTTGAACATGATCAATTTCAAGGATATTTTTTGCGTATATCAAAGCGGCCCGAACCCCTTTTTCTAAATTCCCGGGAGGACCATATGCTTTTGCCCCTACGGTAATGAGCAGCTGATTGGCAATAAAGTTATTTGAATATTCGAGAAGTTTCGATAAGGTTTGAATTAATGAAAAACTGGAAACATATCTGTAGATGAGTTTGTCCGCCTCTTTTTGAACCCTTCCCAACCTTATACTCCCATTTACCCGAATCCCTTCTTTTTTTAAGAAATATAAAAAAAGATGCCCGGCATAACGCGTAATCTCATTTCTTTGGCTTGAAAGCACAATTCTCCCGTGATCCATTTGAGAAGCCTTGACCCTGGATAGTATAAACGGCAATAGCGGCGTTTGCGATTCAGCACTGACATAAACGCCGTTTTTATTGCGTTTGAAATTAACCGTGTTGAAATTTACACACAAAGCGCCGTTAGGAGCATCATAGGATTCGTATGATGTATTTACGCCGGGGATCACGGTTGGCACGCCAAAATATGAATCATCGAGGATAAGATCGTTAATAATGCCGTATTTGGCACATAGCCTCATGGAAAGGTGATGGATCATTTCCACAACAGTTTCTGAAATGAGAAGCGGATCGCCATAGCCCTTTATTTTGAGATTTGAATGACGGTCTATGTAAAATTCTGTGAAAAACTTATAATCAGGGCCAAGATAATGAATGGCCACAAGCGCGGTGAATATCTTCAGCGTTGATGCAGGAATGAGCTGAATATCCACATTTTTTGAAAAAACAATATGGCCTTTTGGATCGGCGACCAGGACGGCGTCCCGGTCTCCGATAAGATGCTCTAAATCAACCAATTTTCCGCAATAAAGATCTGTTGTTTTAACAAAAGGTAGAAGAAAAAGAAGAAGGCAGGAGGTGAATTTAAAGGCTAATTTTAGCATTCATAAAACCTAATCTGGACAAGCCTGAACCAAAAATATTTGCCAGAATGGAAAAAGTTTTGCCAAAAAAACACAAAATTTAAAACAAAGTGCATAGTTCGTTCCGAATCGTCTGAATCCGAGTTTATTGACTATTTGCTTTCCACGATAAGCGTCACCGGTCCATCGTTGATTAAAGATACTTCCATCATGGTCTGAAAGCGTCCGGTTTTTACTGTAATACCTTTCTGACGGACGCGTTCAACAAATTGCTGGTACAGTTCATTGGCCAGTTCAAAAGGTGCAGCTTTCACAAATGAGGGGCGTCGCCCTTTTTTACAATCTCCCAGCAAGGTGAACTGTGATACGACCAGCATTTCACCACCCATGTCAAATAAAGAGCGGTTCAACTTATGGTTTCCATCTTCAAAAATTCTTAAGTTAACAATCTTGTCTGCCAGGTATTTTGCATCATCGGTTTTATCCGATGTTGCAACCCCTAAAAGCACTAAAAGCCCTTTACCGATTTTACCAAGCAATTCATCCCCTACGGTAACAGAACTTGACTTTACCCTTTGTATCACTGCACGCATAATTTAACGTTTCAAAAAATCTATAACTTTTTGAAATCAAAAGTTTATTAATGGCAATCTGTTTCTGTCGTCAGAACGGGGCAATGGAATAAATGAGTTTTATATCCCGAGTTTATTATTTTTATTCTATTATTCAAAAATGTATTATTCAAGTATTTTCATAAAAAGGAAATGTCAATTCTGCCTATAGAATTTCCAAAACTTTGATCAATTAATTGTAAAATTATTGTCATTTATATCAAAAAATTAATATCATTATTTGAGTCTTGATTTAATAGACAATATTATTCTATAGTTGCCAAGGATGTCGCTACTCAAGTTAAAGATATCGTATATAGAAAGATAAATGCGTTTAGATGGTAATGCGTAATATGAGAGAAAAAATCAAGGAATTTTCGACTGATAAAAAACTATTTGATTTTATATTAGAAAAGATTTCGGAAGGAATTTTTATCGTCGATTTTCAAGGAAGAATCAATTATGCCAATTCGGCAGCGCTTTCCTTTTGCGATGTTTCTGAGAAAAGCTTGATAGGATCAGATTTCACCCGGATGTTTTCGATAGATGAACGTCCAAGGGTGATTGAACTTATGAAAACAGCAACGGATAAGCTGGAGGCCATAGCTGAAGAATACCCTTTCAGATTGAATGAACATATTGTTAGCGCAAGATTTTTATCTTCCGGCAAGAAAGACGATAATAGCATCGTTATCATAAATGATGTAACAGCCCAGCACAGCGCCAAAGAAGAATTAAAATTGCGGGATAGTGGGTTGAGCTTGCACCATAAGGCGACTCAGATGTTTAATTCCAGCCTCAAGCTGGATCAGGTGTTTGTTACTGTTTTAGAAGAAGTCAGGCGATTGATGGATGTGATGGGATGCTCTATATGGCTTATAGAGGAAGGAACTGAGGAACTGGTTTGCAAACAAGCCGCCGGAACTTATGGAGAAACGTTGGTCGGTTGGCGTCTGGCATCTGGAGAAGGCCTTGCCGGATGGGTAGCAAGACACGGTAAAAGTTTAATAGCCCCGGAAACGTCAGATGATGAGAGACACTATAAAGAGGTTGACCTGTTGATAGGACGGGATATGCGTTCCATCCTTTCTGTTCCATTGCGCGTCAAGGGAGATGTGATCGGCGTTCTGCAGGTTGTGGATAGTCAAACCGAACGCTTCAACAAAAAACACTTGGCGCTAATAGAACCACTGGCCGGATCTGCGGCCATCGCAATCGAAAATGCTCGGTTGTACGAAAAAGCACAGCAAGAGATTTTAATCCGCCAACAGGCCGAAGAAGCCCTTCGAGAGAGTGAGAATAAATATCGTACAGTTCTAGAAGCAAACCCTGATTCGGTTATCGTTTATGATAAGACGGGGAAGGTGACCTATCTGAACCCCACATTTACCAATGTTTTTGGGTGGACCTTAGAGGAGTGTTTGGGTAAAAAAATGGACATGTTCATCCCCGAGAAAGATCGTTCCAAAACTCATGAAATGATAAAGAAACTTCTTGCTGGAGAGAATCTATTGGCCATACAAACACACCAAAACACGAAGTCAGGTGATGTTATTCCCGTTAGTATTAGTAGCGCCCTATTCTATGATAGTGAATATCAACCCGCAGGTAGTGTCGTTAATTTACGAGATATTCGTGAGCAGAAAAAGCTGGAGACACAAATCCATCAGGCTCAGAAAATGGAAGCCATCGGCACACTGGCTGGCGGCATCGCTCATGATTACAACAACTTGCTCATGGCAATATTAGGGAACACATCTCTTATGGCTTTTGATTTGAGATCCGACCATCCGCATTATGAAAGATTAAAAAACATTGAAAAGTATGTTCAGAGTGGAGCAGATCTCACAAAGCAGCTTTTGGGGCTAGCAAAAGGCGGTAAATATGAAGTCAAACCTATCGATATTAATGATGTGATGAGAAAAAGTTCGGAAATGTTTAATAGAACGAAAAAAGAGATCAGAATTCATAGTAACTATCAAAAAGATCTTTGGAGAGTAGAGGCCGATACAAGCCAAATTGAGCAGGTGCTGTTAAATCTTTATGTGAACGCCAGTCAGGCAATGCCTGAAGGAGGAGAGTTATATCTTCAAACAGAAAACGTAACACTTGATGATAGTTATACCCGATATTTATCTCTGAAAGGTGGAAATTATGTGAAAATATCTGTTACAGACACCGGAACAGGTATGGATGATAATATTAAGAAAAGGATATTCGATCCATTTTTTACGACTAAGGATATCGGTAGAGGTACAGGTTTAGGTCTAGCCTCTGCATACGGCATCGTTAAGAATCATCGCGGTATTATTAACGTCTACAGTGAGATCGATAAAGGAAGCGCCTTTAATATTTTTCTGCCGGCGTCTACAAAAGAAGTTAAACAAGACATGCTGATGAATCAAAAATCTTTGAAGGGCACTGGCACAATCCTTATAGTTGATGACGAAGACATGATTATCGATGTTTGCAGCCAGATCTTGGCAAGTCTGGGTTACATGCCCCTTTTGGCAAGGAGCGGCAAAGAGGCCATTGACGTCTATCAGAGAAACAGAGACCGTATCGTTATGGTAATTTTGGACATGATAATGCCTGGCATGGGGGGTGGCGAGACGTATGACAGGCTTAAAAAGATAGATTCTGAAATCAGAGTTCTTCTTTCCAGTGGTTACAGCTTAGATGGACAAGCGTCTGAAATAATAGATCGCGGCTGTAACGGTTTTATACAGAAACCGTTTAATGTGATACAGCTATCTCGTAAAATCAAAGAGGTCTTGGGCAAGGAGCCGTAGTCGCCCAGGCCGAAATAATCTTTTAGTGCAAAATTAAGTGACGAGTACAATCCTCAAATCCATGACATTGGTATTGGTTGGACCGGTTATGAATAGGTCTCCAAGTTTTTCAAAAAAATGATATGAGTCATTGTTTGCCAGAAAATGATACGGATCCAATCCCATTTCTTCGGCACGTTTAAACGTAAAGCTATCCGAAAAAGCCCCGGCTGCATCTGTAGGACCATCGGTACCATCAGTACCGCCGCTCAGCATAACGATATTTTTTTTGCCGGAAATATCTATTGATGCAGATAGCGCAAACTCCTGATTCCGTCCTCCGAGACCGTTACCTGTAATGGTTACCGTGGTTTCACCGCCGGAAAGGATACAGGCTGGTAAAGGGAGGGGATTGCCGGTTTTAATGATCTCTCTGGCGATGGCTCCATGGACTTGAGCGATAAATCGGGTTTCTCCCTCGATCATTGAAGATAGTAGAAGAACATTATACCCTAAGCTTTCGGCTTTTTCTTTGGCGGACATTAAGGATTCAACGTTACTTCCGATAATCAAATTATAAGTTCTATCAAAAACAGGATCATGAGGTTTAGGCGTTTCATCAATTTCACCTGAAATACCGGATTCAATATGATTCAGTATATTTTTGGGTATTTTGTCGATAATGTTGTACCTGAGGAAAATGTTCTTACAATCGCAAAAAGAGCTTGAATCCGGTACCGTGGGGCCCGATGCGATAACGTCGAGATCATCCCCCACAACATCCGAAAGTATAAGGGTAACAAGTGTGGCAGGATATACCGCCTGCGCAAGTCTACCCCCCTTTATTTTAGAAATGTGCTTTCTTATCGTATTTATTTCATGAATGGTAGCACCGCAGGAAAGGAGTATTTTGATGGTATCCTGTTTGTCCTCAAGGGTAAGGCCGTCATAGGGGAAAGGCATCAATGCGGATCCTCCTCCTGAAATGAGGCATAATATAAGATCATCCTTTTCTACATTTTTCGCAAGATTTAGGATGGCAGATGCTCCGCGCATCCCATTTTCGTCAGGTATAGGATGGCCTGCTTCTATGAGATTGATATGCTTTAAATCAGCCACATGATCGAATTTTACAGTAATAATGCCGCCGGTTATTTTTTCATCAATCATATCTTCTATGGCTTCAGCCATTGGTGCTGTGGCTTTTCCCGCGCCTAATACATACAGATTTTTATATTGAGCGAGATGATATGAACGATGACCAATAAAGAGAGTTTTACCATCAAACTTGCAGTGTCGCTTGATAGCGGCACCGGCTTGAACAGCTTTTAGGGCCTTATAAAAGATTTCGACAGCATCTCTTCTCATCGTTGAAATTGTTTTTGATTCCGAATTCATAAGAAACCTGTATAAAAAAAACCTGAATCTTGCACAGATAATTTTGAAGGATTCGATATAATAAATTGCTATAAAATTATTATGTTGAACGGTTTCAGCTGTCAAACAAAAAATGTTTGCTCCAGCATCCTTGACAAGAATCCAAGATAAACGTATCCTTTATCGAGTTTTTACTCATTCAAGGCTCGAAATAATTTATCGCGGAGTAAAAAATGGAAAACAATCCCCCAGATTCTTTTAAAGGGCAGTTGCTAATGGCCATGCCTTTATTGGTTGATCATAACTTTTATCAAACTGTTACGTGTATTTGCGAGTATACCCCATTAGGGACTGTGGGCATTGTTATCAACAGAGTCCATCCTTCTCTGACGGTGAAAGACATTTTTAACGAGCTCAATATGGGGTTTATCCCCGATGTTGAAACCACTCCAATCCACATCGGCGGGCCGGTTCATGTGGGTGAAATCTTTATTCTTCATGGCCCTCCATTCGGCTGGGAAGGGTCTCTTATGGTGACACCTACTCTTGCCTTAAGCAATACCAGAGACATTTTAGAATCTGTTGCTATGGACAGGGGGCCAAAGTCATATATAATTGCTCTTGGATGTGCCGGCTGGGGACCGGGACAACTAGAATCAGAGATCAAGGCAAATGCATGGCTGAATTCTCCTGTTGATGAAGATATTATTTTTGATATGCCGATCGAAGAAAGATGGGAAGCATCGTTAAAAAAGATAGGGGTAGATCCGGCCTTGATTATGAATACATCCGGGCATGCATAAATGGTTTGCCATTTTCCTTAATGGCGCCTCACTCGTAATTTTTGTAAATTTATTGAAAAAGCTTTTCTCACCCCCCGCTCATTGCCACTAAGACTTGAAGATACCAAGGAAAATACTTTCATAGATAAATTTTTGTGACTTCATGCCCTTTATTCGAATTATGCTGATGAAGTTTCGAGACTTTAAATTTTGCGCCCAGAATTGATAATCTTCTAAAAGATCCTAAAACTCCGTATTGTCGCAACATCACGCTATCATAGAACACGGTATTATATTGCGTAGTGAAACGGCTTTATTTCGATTTCGCTTTGGATTTTGGCTTCTTTTTTTTGAGACAAACTTTATCTTTTTTTACAAATGCACAGAGCTTGGGATTGTAATATTCTTTGCAATTTAATGGATTATACAGTGGACATTCAGGATGTTTTTCCGACATGAATCTGATTTTCCTTAATTGTTTAGTGGTCTATCTAAATAATTATTCCGTTGCTTATAACATAAAACCTTATATGTTACAAGGTATTATAAAGATAAAACATTAAAAGCAAATAAACTTATGACATTATTAAGCAATTAATAACATCAATTCAGCTACATGTTTCTGAATTTGAACACAGAAGGAGGTAGCCAAAACAATAGGATTGAGGAAAGGAAATCGCTTTGACAATTCACTTCATACGTTGTAATAAACAGCTTAAATATCCGTTGATTTTTGCTCTTATTTATGTATTTTGACACTCATCGAACCTTGTTTGCCTCTTTGCCTAAGGTGGGTCAGGTTTTTGTTACGATTTATCTATGGATGGACACTAACTAAGATTTGAAATTTTGGGTTGAAATGAATACTTATAACTCGATTAAAAGGGACCTACTTAAAATCAGTGAGGATATTTCAAGTCTTTTTTCCGATGTCAAGTCGATACCCGGCATGTCAGAAAATTCATTTGCCGTTTGGGAGAAGACAAATGCGGGTATCAACAAACAATTGTCGGAAGAGATCATTCGTGTCGCCGTTGTGGGGCCCATTAAATCCGGTAAGAGCACATTCATCAACTCACTTTTCAAAGGCGAATATTTAAAACGGGGGGCCGGAGTTGTTACTTCTATCGTTACTCGAACTCGCAGTGGAGAGAAACTTAGGGCAAAACTGTTGTTTAAATCCTGGGATGAAATTAATGCGGATATGGATCAGGCACTGGCTCTCTTTCCGTCATTGGACTGGCGGACTGAAAATGACAAGTTTGATATACGGCATGAAAAAGAGAGAATGGATCTTCAAAAAGCGCTGACTTCTCTGGGGCCGGAACATCTTATCGCCAACGGCACCCGCAATGTTAACAGTGTCCTTTTATCATCATACCTTAAAGGATTTGAAAGAGTAAAGGATCTGATTTCCTTAGAAGTTAATGTAAGGCAGTTTGAAGACAACTCATTTGGGGATCATTGGAACTTTGTGAGTGATGGGGCTATGGCGGTCTATTTGAAAGATGTTCATCTGGAAATCGATTCCGGCGGCATTGAAAGTAATATTGAAATTGCAGATTGCCAAGGGAGTGATTCCCCAAATCCCCTCCACCTGGCCATGATTCAAGATTATCTTCTGTTAACGAATCTCATCATCTATGTTATCAGCAGTAGAACCGGGCTTAGAGAAGCGGATATAAAATTTTTATCATTGATAAAAAAAATGGGGATTTTGGATAACATTCTCTTTATCATCAACTGTGATTTTAGTGAACACAACTCGCTATATGACCTTGACGCTTTGATTGAAAAAGTAAAAGAAGAGCTTATGATGATAACGCCTTCCCCTGAAATTTATTCTCTGTCAGCACTTTTCAATCTGTTCAAAGCCCAGAATTTAACCCTGTTACAAAAAGATCGGTCGAGACTGGAGCAATGGGAAGGGGAGAAAGAACTTTCTGCCTTTTCAGACTCCGAAACAGCGCGTTTTGACGCATCTTTTTACAATACGCTGACCCGTGGAAGTTACGCCCTCTTGTTAAAAAACCATATAGAACGCCTTCATATAATTTCATCCGGCGTAGAACATTGGATCTCTTTCAATCAGAATATTCTTACAAAGAATACCGATAGTGCCAATGAAATCGTTGAAAATGTAAAAAAGCATCAGATTAGGGTGAATCAGATTAAATCGGTGATAAAAAGTACCCTCGATGGTTCGATTCAACAGATCAAAGGTGAACTAAAACTAGAAATCGATCGTTATTTTGATATCCGATCTGGAAATGTGATACGTGATATCGCGGAGTTTATAAAAAGCTATTCCATTCCGTATCAACAATATGAAGATGATATTAAGACTTCGGGTTTTTCAAAAAAACTTTATATGATATTTCAGGAATTCAAACAGGCCTTCGACACGTTTATGGCTGAAACCATAAACCCTGAAGTCATCCGTTTTGTTAGAAAACAGGAAGCACGTATTCATGAGCATCTCGAGTCGATCGCAGTGCCATTCGATGTCATGGTGCAAGATTCTATTACTACATATAACCGTATGATGGGTAAGTTGGGAATAAACCACTCCAACGAAAACATAAAAAAGATCGATTTGCCGGATATCGGTACGATAAAATCTATAACAGGATTAACGCTTCCTCCTGTGGCTGCGTACATGCGGTATACAGCGAAGATAAAGACGGAAGCAACAATGCGTCTTGGCCTTTATAAAGTGGTTAACATCTTTAAAAGGTTATTAAAAAAACCGATTCAAGAAAAAAACGAAGGGGAAATACTCGCATTGAGAGATGGTGTTTTGCGCATGAAGCGTGAAATGGAGAAGTCGGTGATCTCTCATCTTAAGGATTATCAGGAAAACATAAAATTTCAATATATATACAGGCTTGTTGAGGCCCAATCAAACAGTCTTTACGAATCTCTTCTTGATCGCTTTCAGGTTTATGGAGCAGATCTTTCAAGTATTGTCGACCTGATAAACAACAAGATGATTGACAAAAAACAGACGTCTGAGATGATGAAAACCTTGGCCTTTAATTGCAGTGAAATGGGTGAAAAAATAAATGGCCTTAGAGAAAAGATTGAAACTAACGAGTCTGCCGATAAGCATATCGCTTTTCAGAAAGCCCATGGCGATGATTTTTCACCGCTATCAACACCATCTAAGATGAACTTACATATAAATACGGGTGCGAAAGCTGAGTAACCGACAACCAATGACAAGTAAAGACCCAAGGAGGTGTTAATTATGAATGATCGCCGGACCAGAATCATTGCTGTGGCAAATGAAAAAGGCGGTGTCGGTAAAACAGTAACGGTGTTAAACCTTGCAGCGGCATTGTGCAAGGAAGAAAAAACGGTTCTGGTTGTGGACATGGACCCACAATTTAATGCGACAAAAGGGCTTGGTGTCGATGTTGATGAAAAGACGCTGACCGTATACGATCTCATAATGGACAACAAATCGATTAAAGCAGCCGAGGTAATCATGCCTACAAGATGGGAAGGGCTTGATCTTATACCATCCCATGTAGATCTTTCCGGTGCAGAAATCGAACTTGTTGATAAAGTTGGACGTGAAAACAGGTTGAAGGAGGCTCTTGAGGGTATTACCGGGAAATATGATTTCATATTCCTTGATACCCCCCCCAGTCTTTCATTGTTAACCGTCAATGTGCTGGCATATGCAAAAGAGGTTGTTGTTCCATGCCAGACACATCCGTATGCTTATGCTGCACTGGACGAACTCTTTGACACCATTTTTGCCATACAGGAAAATATCAATACAGACCTAAGCGTCACCGGTATTGTGGCGACACTATTTGATACGAGGACCCGGATCAGCCATAATATCTTGGAAAAATTGAGAAATGATGATAGATATGCTGATATGCTTTTTAACACGGTGATAAGAGCTAATACCACCATTGCCGAGAGTGCCGGTGCTGGAAAACCCGTGATTTTTTTTAGGCAAAGCAGCTACGGTTCGCTAGACTACACCAGTCTCGCGAAGGAATTGCTGTCTGACCGTAAGGCAACATAGTAATACAATAAAAAAGCAAGTTAGTTTTGACCCAATTTCAAAAGATTTTCCCTTGCAAACTCTATTGAAGGGTCCATGGCCAGTGACATTTCATAATATTGTATAGCCTTTTCTTTTTGCCCCATATCCCTGTAATTTGAAGCAATATTGGCATAATCGATGGCAGAACCCGGGTCGAGCTGCAATACTTTTTTGAAACACTCTATGGCTTCCTCGTGTTCCTTGAGTTTAAAATGGCTGAAGCCCATTGAGTTATAAATATCCGTTCTTTCGTTATCATACGTTTCGGCCTTTTTTAATACATCGAGCGCTTTCAGATATTCACCCATCTCATTGAAGGAGACGCCCATGTATGAATAGATGCTGGGCACATCCTGTTCTGTAGGATCAAGTTCGAGAGACTGTGTAAAATATTCCAGCGCTGTTGCAGGATCATTGAGGGAGAGGTGGCATGATCCGAGATAAAATTTAATATAATACCTTGTCGGCAGTAGACGTTCGATTTTTTTAAGTTCTTTAATGGCAACATGAGGCGTTTGATTTTCGGTTATAATTTTAGCTGAAAACATGCCCACACTGGTTCCAAGAGATCTTTCCCTGAAATGAGCGCCAGGTATGATGGTATAAAAAGCCGGTATGTCAAGCATGGAATGTATGGTATCTACCACAATCACTTCCATACCCTTTTTAGCCAAAGCAGATATACAGTTTTCAACTTCAATTTTAATATTTTCGTTTGAAAGTTCGGGAAGCGTGTGAATATCGATTCTTTCTCCGGGGTTGATGATAAATTCGGCGTCTTCAATTCTCGTCGGTTTGGGAAGACCACTGGCCACATATTTGGAAGCGGTATCAAAATCTCCGGCAAGCTGAGCCACTTCCGTAAGTGCTCGGCTTAACGCCTTTTCCGGATCAGGTGTTGTTCCGGCTGTCCAGACGATTTCACTTCTTTCCGGAAACGTCGAGGGGTCATATGCCAGCACACCGACACTGGGTATTCCCATATCCAGTGAAAAATCTGAAATGAATATGCTAATCCCGGCTTTCCTGTATTTTTCTATCATTTCTCTAACCATTGGATCGGTTACTGAATTTGCCCGAATTGCTGGTACTTTTAAGTGGTTTTGACTGATTATCGAAGATACATGTCGCTCTACAATTTCACAGATGCCTTGGCTTAGAGCTTCTTCCACACAATTGCCGGCAGATGGACCGTTGAATTCATTAATCGTATAGAACCAATTAAAAGGAATAAGAATTTCTTGATTTCGGGTTAAATTAAACGCCTTTGTCCACTTTAGCGGCAGGTCTTCAAATATTTTTCTTGAGATGTTTAGATATTCTGAATTGTCGTGGACGGATTGGGCAATCATCTCAAACGGGATTACATTTTCTTTAAGGTTGCAATATTTTTCAACAAAAAAATTCTCGGGATTTTTGCAAAAACTGAAAAAGCTGAACCTTTCAGCCAGTTCCATAACAGCGCTTGCTTCAGCCTGATGGGATGTAGCACCTTTTCCCATCTGCTTTTTTGTTCCGATTATTTCGATGGCATCTCTGCCACAACTGCTGAAATAAACCGGGATGTCCAATCTCCCTTTATCGATTCTTACCGTATATTCAAGGATATCAAGGTCAACTTTTTTTAATTTTTTTTTGAAACGAATAACCGTCTCTTCGGGTGGCAATATCTTGTCCTGGTCCAGTGTAAAGCGTTTGAAAGCATCCTTTAAAATAATTTTGTGGGTCATAGTTTTTCCTTTTTAAAACACATTTTCTCAATTTGGGTTATAGTGAAGCCTACCCGCCCTAAAGGACGAAGCTTGCGGGGAGCAGGCCGGTCAAGTTTGGTACCCTTAATTTTCAGCAACACTAATAGAATGTGCAGCAGGCCGGGAAATTTTTTTCTTGTCCGCCTCACCGCAAGCGGTATCTTTGACCGGCGGGAAGGTAAAATTCTAAGGACCAAATATTTTTATATGCATAAAAACCGTATGGGTCAAATATTTTTAAAGATCTCATGCTGATGAGTCCACTGTTGGGTATTTTTTAAATTGACCGATTCTTTGAAGTTTGATATGAAAAAATAAGCGTCTTTATGGGGATGTAGCTCAGCTGGGAGAGCGCAGCGGTTCGCAAGTGCATTGAGTTGGGCGACTTTGAGCGCTGTCGCTCTCTGTTCGACGAAGCCAAAATGGACGGCAAAGTACACGCGTGG